>NZ_JBZYCU010000006.1:0-88750 GCF_058933875.1 Streptococcus sp. STC1396
TGCATGCCCTTTTATGGCTCAAAAAGTGTTAAAAATAAGACAGTAACCTCGGAATAGCTACTGTCTTATCTCATTTTTCACTTAAAGCCTTGACAGACTTGACAAATGGTAGAAAAGAGCCCAAAAAAGCTTAGAACCGTTTGTAAGGGTTCTAAGCTTTTTTTCTTATAGATAATCAACTGCTGAATCAGCAAAACATCGTTTTGTTCCTAACCATAAAGGTTATGGATTTCATAGGACTCCTTATTGGCATCATTCGTTGAATCATCCAAATTTTTTTAATCTACGTAATTTCCACCGGTAAAGCCGTAATACTCTTCCAAGGATAGGCCAGACTCCGCTATTTCCTTGGCTTCTTTCCCAACATAGCGCAAATGCCAACTTTCTGGCATATACCCTGTAGAAGATTCCTTCCCAACTGGATAACGCACGACAAAGCCATATTTATGAGCATTATCCAAGAGCCACTGGCTTGCTCCAGCTTCTTGCACTAGATTTCCACTGCTATCAATCAAATCAAAGGCCAAGCCTGACTGGTGCTCACTGTAACCAGGTCTTGCTGAATATCGGTCTGCCGCTGCCTGACCATCTTGATTGACATAGCTTTGATAGAGACCGACTTGTGTCTTATAACTACGAAAACCACTGTACTGATCACTGATGGCGTAGCCCTGATCCCGCATGGCAGCAATTAATTTTAATAATTCTGATTTTGCTGTGGCATCTTCCCCAGGATTATAGTTGGGAGACAAAGGATAATGTTTATTAACAATAACAATTTCATCATACTTCCCTTTTATACTATAATAACTTCCATTGTAAGAAACACCTTTATCTATGGTCTTAACTTGACCAGAATGAGCTATTTCTTCTTCCTCATTCTCTCCTGATTTATCTGTACTATTAGAGCTAATTTGAGATTCATTAGAAGACTCACTCACTTTAGTAGAGAGCTCTTTACTAGTTTCACCGCTGTCTTCAGTTTTTTTATGAGAAGAACAAGCTCCTAGAGTTAGTATCGTTAAACTGAGTAACATTAATTTTGCATATTTGTTCATCATCTTCTACTCCTCTGATACTTGTATATCATAAATAACAAAGCTATTTCCTACTGGCTTGAGGTAGTAAACCTTGTTCTTACGATTGACGCTGTTTGGTGTGTTATCGATATAATACACTGTAAAATCTTCATAGGTCGTGACAATATAGGAACCCTTTTCTTCTCTGACTTCTCGAATTTCAAGAGCTCCCGGCTTGTAGTAATCGATCTTCGCCTTCTGGACTCCACCACCGGTAGTCCAGTTAACCATTTCTTTATAGGCAGCACTAGAGGTATCATAATATTTAGAGAAATAGTTAGAGCGACTGGAAACTGAGTCGAACACTGCGCTCCGATAATCACTGAGAAAAATAGAAATCTGAGCTTTTTTCTCTTCCTGTTTCCGTTTTTCCTCTTCTTTAGCTTTTTGACTTGCTTCCACTTCCTTGATACGTTTTACAACATCGTTAGATACTGTAAGAACAACTTCAATTCTATCATCTTTTGCCACTACTTTTTCCTTATTTGTAGTAAAGCTGACATCATTCATAGAAAAATTAGCATAAACTTCTAATTCCTGATCAGGGATAACCTGAACTTCAGGAGATAGACTGTCGCCAGCTTCCTTGCCATTGACGATAATCTTATATCCTGTCGCTGTTGAAGTTTCCTTTGGCATAGTGATATTGAGCTGTTTCTTTTCAGATTTTAGGCTGAGATCCAGCTGATTATCCTTAGCCTTGTCCAAATCTAGCTTTATCTTGGTTTCAACATTGCCAATCTCCGTTTTTCCTTTGAGAAGAAAGTCCTGCTCGGTAAAATGGAAATCACCTATTTCAATCTGCGTATCCTTTTTCAAGTTAATTGTTTCTTTATCGCCGGGTTTGATAGTCGCCCCATCAAGATTCGTCGTGATACGGACCTTGACCGGATAGGCAAGCATTCGATACTCTTGAAAGATTCCGAACTTTTTGCTTGTTTTAGCAACACCGAGGATTTGATTGTCATTTTCATCAGTGAAACTAGACTCGCCATTGGATTTTTCAATATTGCCCAACTCAGTCTCGATATTAATATCTTTTCGGTTCAGATAAGAGATCAGGTTCTTGGCTTCTGCCCGAGTCCATTTATCACTATCTGTAGAGAGCAGACTAGCTACTTGGTCATAGTTTTTATTCTTGATTGCCATGGCAAATTTATCCGTCACCGCTTTAACTCCAGTAACCGAACTAAGGTAGAAGAAGGATCCTATCAGGGAAATCAAGATTAGTAGGCCCAAGCCGGATAAGACCACTTTTTTCTTAAAAATCTGCTTTTTGTCCTTTTTAATATCTAGCTGGCTTGGATTATTTTTTTCAGTCAATTTTGAATGAATTGGAATTGACGAGAAACCTTGACTTTGAGCCATCTGAAACTCTTCTGGACTAGGCTGTCGCTTAAAAGCCTCTTGAAAGGCTGTCAGCCAGATTTCCTGAGGGGCAACTACCTGCTCAGAAGTCTGCTTGAGAGTAGACTCCTGAGCTGGCTCAAATGCTGCCTGTTCATCAACTTTCTCCTTGCCAGGAATGTCTTCTGGAGTTATTTCACTATTTGTTGGCTGTTCACTGCTTTTCTGTGAGCAGCCAGCAATGGATTGAATGCTTTTTAAATCAAAGTCTACCGCTTTAGCAGCCATAAATTCCTCAGGGCTAGGTTTGCGACCAATAGCCCCTTCAAAAAGTTCCACCCATTTTTCTTTTGTTGCCATCATATTCTCCCTTGTTTAGTCTCTTTTATAGTCCGCTAAGCATTACCATAGAAATTAAGCCACAGATAAAGACAATCACTCCATTTACCACAATAGCTAGCAGGTATTTGTAGAATGGATCTAAATTA
Source organism: Streptococcus sp. STC1396 (assembly GCF_058933875.1). NCBI lineage: Bacteria > Bacillati > Bacillota > Bacilli > Lactobacillales > Streptococcaceae > Streptococcus > Streptococcus sp. STC1396. Next base: position 2,915 of record NZ_JBZYCU010000006.1, read on the forward strand.
GAATTGTTCTTAGAGAAAATGAGAGCAAAGGTGGCGCCGATACCTACTAAAAGAATAGCAGCAGCATTTAGTAAGATACCCAAAGCCAGCGCTTCTAAAAGATTCATCAATACCGCTAGTGTGATGATTGGTAAAACAATTGCATAAAGACGGCCATACCAGTCAAAAGCTTTGTTAAAGGTAAAGCTATCATCTCTGTAAATCAAGTGCTTCACGACAAAACCGCCTAAGATAATGGAGAAAATAGAAAAAGCTGCTGATAAAACGGACAGAAAGAAATGCTTGAAATCAAATGACGCACTGCCAGCTAGATGAAAGGGTACAGCTGAGTATACATAGCTAGCTGTACGGAAAATAGAAAGATAGAGCGAGGTTCCACTGAGAAAACTCAGTAGTCCCAAGGCTATGTAGCCATTGCTGGATTTTGTTTCCACTTCAGAAGTCGGTGATTTCCAAGCTGAAAGCAACCAAGCCCAAAAAGCTTTCATTGTTTGTGAAAACTGATTTTGCTGAAGCTGAGTATAATGAGCTTGCTGACCAAACGGCTCTTGAGATCCATTTTGAAATGCTTGCTGCTGTTGATAGGCTTGCTGATTATATTGTTGTTGACCAAACTGTTGCCCCTGACCATTAAACTGCTGTTGGACTGGGTTGGGCTGGTTATGGTACTGCTGTGGATGGCTTTGAGGCTGACCAAACGACTGCTGAACTTGCTGAGGGTTAACATAAGTCTGCTCAGCATACTGCGCTTCTTGCTTAGGCATTGCTTGGTTAAATGCTGGCGAGCTAAAAGGTTGCTCAGCAACAGTTTGTGAGACTACTGTCTCTGATGCCAGAGCAGAAGCATTTACCTGAGGACGGCCCTGTTCAGCTTCAACTGTGGGATTCGTCTGAGATACTGTAAATTCGGGAGTTTGAACTGATTCAGATTCCGCCTGAAATTCCCCTGCTGCTAGAGCTTGGGCAATTTCTTCTTCAGTCGCTGAACGGCCATTAATAGCTTCAAAATAATCTAACCAATCTTCTTTTTGCATAAAAACCTCGCTATAATTTTTATATAACTATTATTATATAAAAAGACTGCTTAAATTTCAATGTCCCTTGTCTTCTTCCGTGTTTATCCTTTGTCAATTTGTCAATTTTCCCAAAATTTCTCCCTACTCTTTTCTCTATACTGATGGATTGAAAAACTTGCTGGTCAGGGGATTGTCAAGTATGCACAAATCTACTGCCCCAGCAAGAAGTAGCAATCCTAGGTTTTAGCATCATTCAGTCCATCAAACCTAACTGTCTCTTAGTTTGCTGAATTGATTAACGAAAAAGTAAGTAAGCGTCAGCATAAACCAAGAAATTACACTAAAAATCATGGCTTCTTTCATATCTTCCCTCATAAAGCTTTTTGGCCTTTTGAGTGTACTGTTTAATGAAATCCCTTTTAGCTTCCGTATAAGCATCACGATTGTGCTCGTACTTTTTCCATAAGATTAATTTCAACTGCTCGTAGTCTTTGGCGACAGCTGGATGGTCTTGCAGATAGTCTCGGAAATAAAGTTCATCATGGTCTCCATAGTAGCGCAGATGCAAGTGGAAAACCCGCTCAGCAAAGCCTTGAAGTGTATAGCCCTTGTTAAAAGACATGCGGCCTTCTGACTCTGACATAAGTAGGTAGCCTTGCTCCAGCAATTCTCTCTCAATGCTCTCCATATCTTCACTTCGAGGAATTTCTAAAAGAATATCAATAATCGACTTAGCCCATATCCCTTCAATAGATGTGGAACCGATATGATGCATTTTAAATAACTGATTTGGTGGCAAAAAGCTTTGTATTCTTCTGCTTTCCTCCACATACCAAGCTGACCAGTCCTTATTGTGCTCCTCTAAGAAAATTGGGAACAACTGCCATAATTCTTCTAACGACATATCTTCTAAGTTTTTGGCCATGTGCCTTCTCCTTTCTTTATAGAAAATAAGAATTAAAGTAAAGGCTGAGAAATCTTACCCCAGCCTCCATTTTTTATTACCAATAAAGCAAGCCATAAGTCAGTAAAACGCTGATCATGCTAAAGAGTGAGCCAATCAGATAGTATTCTGCAAAGGACTGGCTTTCTGAAATCTTATTATAGCGAGCGATAGACTTAGCCGTAAAAACTAGCCCAATGGCAGTAAACTGCCTGAAAATAAGGGAAAGTCCCATAATCATGCGCTCCAAAATCCCAATCATGGCACCAGCTCCTGCGATAGTCTCTCCACTGTCTTCCCCCGCCTGATACTTGCTGAAGAAGAGTTTAAAGAGGATATTGACCGGCTTACCAGTAAGGGCGAAGAAAAAGAAAGCCTGCAACATAAGATAGTGTTCGGACAGCCAGCGAGGAGCCGAAATTTGCTGCTGTCGCAAGAGAAAATAAAAAGCAAAAATGCAGACCACATGCAAAATCTGATCCATCAGAAAAGCAAACTTTTGCGCATGGTGACGGACAATCAAAGAATTTAATCTGTATTTCAAAAAGTCGATAAGTGCATGGCTGAGCCAGACCAAGGCGAAATATAGCAGATACTTAGGTAAAATTATCCCCAAGAGTAATAGAGGTAAGAGAACAATTCCCAAGTGGAGAATTAAAAAATTTAGCCGTCGACTTTTGAGGTCGGCCATCTTCTGACTTTGAAGCTGAAAATCAGCTAGCACATGAGCCAGCAAAGTCAGTACAAGAATCGGATTCTGCATGAAAAATTCTGAAAATCCCATAAAATTTGTCATTGTTCAGCCTCCTTTGCGGCCTGTAGAATCATTTTCATAGCTAAACGGCGATTTCTCAGATAGATCTTCAGTCCAGACGACTTGAGCCGCTTACTCAGCGCACTGGGACTAATCTGCAGCAGCTCTGCTATTTCCCCGTGAGAAAAATTTTCATCATAGACATATTCCATGAGCATCTGCTCCAAAACTTCTCTCTGACTGCTATTCCACTTACTCTGGATAAAGGACGCAGCCGCCAGCACCGTATTGACCGCCTGACTGAGCTCTTCATCGCCCAAGGATACCGCCAAACGACTGCTGCCATAATCATTTTTCTCATGGACTGCGTTAATAGCTGCGCGTGCCCTCCAGTAGGCCGGACCGTCGGCACCAATACTCTGCTCGCGATTGATCTCGGTCACAATCTCACCCAGACCAAGTCCAAAGCGAATCGGGTGGGGAAATCCTAATGCAATCTGATCAATGAGTCGCATGACTTCAGGATTAGGGCGCAACAAAGCCTGAAACTCATCTCCTGTCGTTACCGTGAAAGGTGACACCAGATAATCCTGATAATCCTGATTTAGCACCGCCATCATGTCCTGCAGGTCCTTCTGGGCTTGCTTACGATTTTTTAGCTGTTTGGATTCAATTAAATCTCCAATAAGAGCAATATAAAGCATACCAAACCTCCTTTAAGTCCATTATAAAGGAAAATTTTAAAAATGTCTATTCAAACGGCAATTTTTTAGAATATCTATTGTAAAGGAAAGACTATTTTTTCTTTTTAGCTGTTGGTAATGCAGGGTAGGCTGCTTCAATCAGATTACAGAGAAAGGCAGCATCTTCTACTTCTTTTATGTGAAGCATTGGTTTTGCGCCTGGATAAGGAGACTCATAAATCGGATTTTCAAAAAAATCCAGAGCTGGCTGGACCGGCTTGACCATCAGGCGATTGTCATAAATCCCGCCGAATAAGCGCCCCCGATAATAGAGCAAATACTCTCCCATCATCTTGCGAAAGCTAATTTCTTGCCCTAAGCCCTCCAGTTGCTTCAGAATAAAATCCAAATATTCTTGACTAGATGCCATCGAAACACCTCCATGCATTAATACCTTATTATACCAAAAATAGATGAAGATTTCCTGACTAAGAGATCAACTCATCTCCTCCAATCCGTAGTCTGGCTATCCTCAAGTAAGCAAAAAAGCTAGATCTTACAAGTCTAACTCTTTTACTTATTATTTTTTTAAAAGTCCTTCCTTGACCAGATAATCGCGCGCGACAGCTTCCGCTTTTTTACCCTCAATGCCGACTTGATAATTCATCTGGCTCATCTGGCTTTCCGTAATTTTACCAGCCAGCTTATTGAGAATACCTTCCAACTCAGGGTGTTTTTCGAGCAATTCAGCCTTCAGGAGAGGTGCCCCTTGATAAGGTGGGAAAAGGTGTTTATCGTCTTCTAAAACTTGTAAATCATAACGCGCAAGTTCTGCGTCAGTCGAATAGGCATCCGTGATTTGAATATCACCCGACTGGATAGCTTGGTAGCGAAGGGCTGGCTCCATGGTCGCTACATTAAGATTAAGACCATATAGAGATTGCAAACCCTTGTTTCCATCTTCACGGTCGTTAAATTCTAGGGTAAAGCCCGCTTTGAGTTTATCCTGAACCGCCTTGAGGTCGGAAATCGTTTTAAGATTGTATTCTTGAGCGATAGTCTTTGGCACTGCAATCGCATAGGTATTTTGATAAGCCATGTGATTGAGCAAGATTAGATTGTCTTGTTTTTTGATTCCATCACGTGCTACTTCAAAAACCTCTTCTGCATCATTGCTGACCTTTGGAGTAGGCTGCAAAAGAGTTCCAGTAATCGTACCGGTAAATTCAGGATAGATATCAATATCACCTTTTTTCAGAGCTTGATAAAGGAAGTCGGTCTTCCCAAAATTAGGTTTGACTGTCACAGTCATATCCGTATTTTCCTCGATGAGGAGTTTATACATATTCATAAGAATCTCTGGCTCTGGACCTAATTTCCCAGCAATAACCAGATGATCCTTCTCCTGCTTGGGAATTAGACTCGGTGTGTAAGAAGCGCCGAGGCCGAGGATTAAGACCGCAAAAGCTGTAAATACTGTGCGAAGCTTAGCCTTTTCCATCCATTTAAGGAGACTGTTGAAAAGAATAGCCAAAACTGCCGATGAAATTGCTCCAATCAAGATTAGACTGGCATTGCGACGATCAATTCCTAGAAGGATAAAAGAACCTAGTCCACCAGCTCCGACAAGAGCTGCTAGAGTTGCTGTTCCGATAATCATTACCGTTGCCGTCCGAACTCCTGATACGATGACGGGCATAGCTAGAGGCAGTTCAAACTTCTTGAGTCGCTCCCACTTGGTCATCCCAAAGGCAATTCCAGCTTCTTCTAAACTAGGATCAATCCCATTCAAGGCTGTGACAGTATTTTCTAAAATCGGGAAAATAGCGTAAATCACCAGAGCAGTCAGTGCCGGCAGTGTACCAATCCCCATAAGAGGGATAAAGAGTCCCAACAAAGCCATTGAAGGAATGGTTTGAAAGATTCCCGCAATTTGCAGCACCCAATTGGCTGCTTTTTTGTGACTATGAAGATAGATAGCGAGCGGAATGGTCAGGAAGATGGCCACTAGTAAGGTCAGAAGAGATAGCTGGAGATGTTGCCCTAAGGCTGCCAACCATTCACCAAAGCGCTCCTGAAAGGTAGAAAACAAATTAGCCATGTTGAACACCTCCAAATAAATCTGCTACGAAGCTGGTCGCAGGTGCAGATAGGATTTCCTCAGGTGTCGCCACTTGACGAATCTTCCCATCCTGCAGAACAGCAATCCGATTCCCCAACTTTAAAGCCTCGTCCGTATCATGGGTCACAAAGATTGTCGTCATCCCAAATTGGTCATGAATACTCTTGGTCAAGCTCTGCAATTGCTTACGCGAGATAGCATCAAGAGCTGAAAAAGGCTCGTCCATCAGTAGGATTTTGGGTTGGGCGATAATGGCACGGACAATGCCCACCCGTTGCTGCTCACCACCAGACAGCTCACCCGGCATGCGCTGAGCATAGTCTTCTGCAGGTAAGCCTACTAGCTCCAGCAATTCATAGGTCTTCTGCTGAATATCTGCTTTGCTCCATCCCTTCATTTCAGGAATGAGAGCGATATTTTCTGCCACTGTTAGATTGGGAAAGAGGGCAATAGCTTGTAAGACATAGCCAGTAGAAAGGCGCAACTCACGCTCATCATAGTCCTTAATGCGCTTGCCATCCATGTAAATATCGCCATCCGTAGGTTCCAAAAGGCGGTTGATCATCTTGAGCATGGTTGTCTTACCGGAACCAGAAGGACCCACTAAAACCATAAATTCACCATCCTCAATCTGTAAGTTGACATCTCTCAAGACATCTTTTTCTGTATAGCGTAGCGCTACATTTTTATATTCAATCATGTTCTTCCTCAATAAGTTTTCTGTCTCTAAGAATATCCAATAGGCTACTTGCTGGATACCCTAGGACTTTTTCGATATCTGTTGAAACCCCAGCTTGTTCCCCAACTTTTATAGCTGTATAGGTACTGACCCAGGCATCGTACTCCCAAGTTTGTGCTGGCCATTTTTTCCGTGACTCATAGGCTTCTTCTACTGATTCATCTACATACGTGATTATTTGTTTGGTTGCTCTTGAAAGGAGTGTCGCGATCTCTTCCATGGAAAGATCCTCTGGTCCTGTTAGATTCAAGGTTTGATTTTCCCATTTCTTAGCATGTAAGAGAATCTCCGCTGCAACCCTAGATGTGTCCTTACGGGCAACAGCTGACACAAGGCCACTGCCGACCGGACCACGAATTTCTCCATTTTCAAGCGCAATATCAATAAATAAGTCCAAGTAAAAATTATCTCTGAGAAAAGTGTAGGTGAATCCTAACTCCTTGATATAAGCCTCTGTCTGGGCATGATCCCGAGATAAGGTAAAAGTTGCCTTCTCATCTGCCCCATAAAAGGAGGTATAGACGATATGCTGCACCCCCGCTAGCTTTGCAGCATCCAAAAAACTCTTGTGTTCCTTTACACGCTCTGGATTTTCCCGAGCAGAGACCATCAACAGGACATCGATACCCTTTAAGGCCTCAACCACCTCTGGAGTATTGGCATACACCATCTTACGGATTTCCGCAGACGCATAGACTTTTGCACGCTCAGGGCTTCGTGCTAGATGGACGGAAGCGATTCCTTTCTTGTCGACAAGATCAGCCACATAGGAGCCTAATTTCCCTGTTACACCCGTAATACCAATCATAAGCATTTTCCCTTCTACTATATTTCATTTTCTTTAGCTTTTAGATTTGAGATAATTCGCTCTTGATAAGCCTCAAATTCTCGGATTTCTTGATCAGAAAAGCCTTGGTAGAAAATATCGCCCAACTCTTTACTAACACGATCTCCAATTTCCTTTTGTACCCAACCCAATTCGGTCAAACTAACAAATTTTCTTCTCTTATCTTGAGTACAAGGTTTTACAGTAACCAAGCCTTGGTCTTCTAACTTCTTAATCATGCTGGTCAGGGTATTGTTAGCTAGTCCTGAAGCAAGGGCGATATCCGTAGCAGTTGCTCTACCATCTTCTTTTTGCCAAAGCACTGTTAAAATTTTCCCTTGTTCACTTCTGTATTGAGCTTCTGGTTCCTTCCTCAATAGTTTTTGAAAGATACGCCCATTCAATAAACGAATCTGTAGAGCTTGATAGCCCCCTATCATCTTATCCATTTCGTCTCCTTTTTCTTCTATATCGAACTTTATAAAGTTATTGTAATCATTTTTATTACATCTGTCAACTATTTCGATTTAGAAATAATCTCTTTATAGATGTTTAAATCTTCATCTTTAAATACATTAAAGACAATCTTGATTTGAGGATGTTTTATCATAAAATCTTGAACTGTCTTCACTGCTAACTCTGCAGCCCGTTGATTTGGAAAATGAAATTCACCAGTACTAATGCAGCAGAAAGCTAAACTTTCAATCCCATTTTCAACAGCTAACTTTAAACATGACTGATAAGAAGAAACCAATAAATCCTCGTCATTTTTTCTCAGTTCCTTTTGAACAATAGGACCAACTGTATGGATAACATATTTAGCAGGTAAATTATAAGCCTTTGTCAACTTAGCTTGCCCAGTAGGCTCTAAATGCCCCTGTTCCTCCATCAATTGATAACATTCTAAGCGCAACTGCAGACCCGCTTGGGAATGGATTGCATTATCAATACAGCGATGATGAGGAATGAAACAGCCTAAAAGCTGATGATTAGCCGCATTAACAATAGCATCAACCTTCAGGATCGTAATATCTCCCTGCCAGAGATAGAGGTTAGGCGCTACCTCCTCCAGTTCTAAAAGCAAGGTCTGCCCCTTCTTTTCCGCCTGCTCTTTCAGATAAGCATCCTGTAAATCCCAAAAATCTGCAGGGAGTTCTTGTGGCTTCCAAACTGTCCTTAGAGCCTTAAATAGATAATCACATTCCTCTTTGCTTTCTGGGATAGGGATATCTGGTGCCAAATAGTGAATCAATTTCTTTACTCTTTCCATGCTGCCAGTACCTCCTTGATGTCTTGATTAATCGTGATGATGCCTTTTTTGGGTTTGTCTTCTATATTCAAACGAATCAAACTAACATTTGGAAAGTAAATTGTCATTCTTTCAAAAGGATATTTGATAATTGTAGGCGTATTGTAGCCAACTCCAAGTTCAAGTAAGACTAATTTCTTATCTTCATAGCGCTCTACAAATTTTTGTAGAGCCTCTTGTTCTTGGTGCCAGAGCGTCGTTTCTACAAAGGTTGAATCAATCCGCAAATGCATATTCATGGGTGCCTGACAACGCGGACAATACGGAATCAACTCACTTGGAATCTTTAAATTTTGACTTGCCTTCACCATTTTCTTGATAGCTTCCTCGTTTGAGTATACTTCTTGATGACAAGGAACTGAGCATTGAAACTCGCCATAGTTCCCCTGAATTTCAAACAATCGCTCTCGATCAAATCCAGCCTTTTCAAACTGACCGTCCACATTCGTCGTCATGACAAAATATTCCTTATCTTTTACAAGATTATACAAATCCTGATATAGAGGCAAACTTTCGCCATAACTGTTTAATAATACATGTCGTGACCAATATGCCCACTTTTCTTCCAAAGTTTGAAAAGGATAAAATCCAGCAGAATACATATCAGTCATTCCATATTTTTCTATATAGTTTGAAAAATGTTGCTGAAATCTCTGACCTGCATAATCTAAACCTGCAGCGGTTGATAATCCAGCAGCAGCCCCTATCAAAACCGCATCTGCCTCATCCAGTAATTTCTTTGCTTCTTTAACTTGATTCATTCCTTACTCCAATTTATTTCTATATCGAATCGTTTTTATCAATTGTAACACCAGATATTACATCTGTCAAGGATTTTATTCTATTTGGAAATAATTTTAAAATGGGTAAAGATTTTGAACTTAAAGTTCCAAACTAAAAAGCCCAGTGTAAAGAGGAAATCCCCTCTCACACTGAGCTTCTTTTTATCTTAGTAATATTCACCCTGACGATAATCCCATGAGTTGAAAGTATCGGACAGGTGCATCATGATTTTGTCGATGTCCAAGCCTTTGCGGATGACTACTGGTGCTGGTGAGATGGAACGTTGGCCACCTTGTTCTGGAATCAGTTTTCCATCCTTGTCAACCATTGAGACCATAACGCCTTGCTCATAGCGAGTTTCGATTGTCTTATCTGGCTGGATAGAGGCTACATAGTCATCTGCTTCAATGACTAAGTCAACAGCATTTTCGATACGCTCGCCAATGCCTTCGACCTTGCCTCGGTTTCCTTTACCGGATGGGTTGGCTGAGGATGCATAGACCATCTTGCCTTCTTCCCAAAGCTTAGCTGCCAGCTGCTCGCCCGCCTTACCAAACTTAATAACAAAACAGCTAGTGCCACGAACATCTGTCATCAGCTCTTCCCGACCGTCGCCATAAGCTTTGAGCTTTTCAAAAGCTTCTGGCTTCCATGGAAGGATACAGCCCAAGAGGATGTCTTCATCCCAATGCTTTTGATAAAAAGCTTCAATTTCCGGATTCAGCTGAGCCAAAGCACGGAGCTCATCCATACTGCCACATAGAACAACACCTGGCTTATTACGGTTACGAGCCTTAGCTTCGAACTTACGCTCCAAGCCAGCTTTATCGCTGGTCATGATGATGTAACCCACCTTGGTCGGGCAAACGATACAGCCACCATCACCTTTCAAGATGTCATAACCTTCTTGTGAAAGCTGTCCGTTCCATTGAATGTGTTTTGTCATAAGTTTCTTCCTTTTCTATTAAATTAAGATTTATTTTACCATATAAATTTAGTGAAAACAAGGTTTTTCCAGAATTTTCTCAATATAGCAAAAATAAGGTTACTGCCAATAAGATGGACGATTTTTTTCATATTTTGTAATCAAATCCTCATATTGCAGGGTAATTCCGATGTCATCCAGACCGTTGAGAAGCTTGTGCTTCCATTCTCCATCAATGTCAAAGGAGAATTCTCCCACTGGTGAAAAAATCTTCTGCTGTTCTAAATCCACCGTTACTTCATCCGTCGGCTTCAGATTAGCCAAGGCTTGCCGCACTTCCAGCGGCTGGACAATAGGCAGCATACCGTTATTAAGCTCGTTGTTATAGTGAATATCCCCGAAAGATCCAGCAATGACTACCTTAAAGCCATAGTCAGACAAGGCCCAGGCAGCGTGCTCCCGAGAGGAACCCGCACCGAAATTGTCCCCTGTAATCAGAATAGTCGCCTTACGGTACTCTGGTCTGTTAAAGACGAAATCAGGATCTTCGGTGTACTGATTGTCCAGATAGCGCCAAGCGTACATGAGGTACTTGCCAAAGCCTTTTTTATCAATTAACTTGAGAAACTGCTTGGGCAAAATTTGGTCCGTATCGATATTATCGTTCATGAGGGGGACCGTTGTCCCCGTGTAGATTGTAAATTTTTCCATAAAACTTCCTTACTGGACCTCCGGTAGCTGGCGGACGTCTACGAAGTGCCCGGCAATAGCTGCCGCTGCTGCCATGGCTGGACTGCAAAGATGGGTCTTAGCGCCAAATCCCTGACGATCCTCAAAGTTCCGATTACTGGTCGATGCACAATGAACACCGTCCGGCACCTTATCTGGATTCATTCCCAGACACATAGAGCAGCCCGGATCGCGCCACTCAAAGCCCGCTTCCATAAAAATCTTATCCAGCCCCATCTTTTCAGCAGCCCGCTTGACCGGACGAGAGCCTGGTACGACGATAGCTGTCAGATTGGGAGCGATATGCTTGCCAGCGACAAACTTAGCTGCCAACTGCAAATCGCTGAGTCTGGCATTGGTACAGGATCCGATAAAGATATAACCTAGGTCAATATCTTCTGCTTTCTTACCTGGGGAGAGATCCATGTAATTGTAGGCCCGCTCGTCGTTCATATCACAGATTTCTGGAAAAGCCGCGCCGAACTCTACTCCCATAGAAGGATTGGTTCCCCAAGTCACCATAGGTGCCAGCTCGGAAACATCCATCTCAATGATCTTATCATAGACAGCATCAGGATCACTGACTAGAGTCTTCCAATCAGCTACCGCCGCCTCAAAGTCCTTGGGAGCGCCCGGCCGCCCTTGAACGTAATCATAAGTCTTCTGGTCGGGATTCATAATGCCCATCTTGGAGCCAAACTCAATGGACATATTGCAGATAGTCATGCGCTCTTCCATGGTCAGATGGTCAATCGCATCACCAACATACTCGACCACATGACCGACACCAGCGGCCACACCATAGCGGGCAATCAGAGCGAGGATAAAGTCCTTGGAATAGACACCTTTAGGTGGCACTCCGGTAAATTTGACCAACATTTTCTTAGGCTTGACCTGCCAAATGGTCTGCGTGGCAAAAACGTGCTCCACCTCCGAAGTACCGATTCCAAAAGCAATAGCTCCAAAAGCTCCGTGAGTGGCCGTGTGACTGTCACCGCAGACGATAAATTTGCCCGGCTGAGTCTTGCCAGTTTCGGGTCCAACCATATGGACAATCCCCTGCAACTCCGATCCGTGAGCTGCGTGCTCAATGCCAAACTCCTTGACATTGTCAGAAAGCTTATCAATCTGAGCCTTAGAAATCGCATCTCGGATGTCATAGATATTGACAGTGGGGACATTGTGATCAAAAGTTCCAAAGGTTAAATCCGGCCGTCTGACCTTGCGCCCTGCATCTCGAAGGCCTTGAAAAGCCTGAGGGCTGGTTACTTCATGAATATAATGCTGATCCACATACATAAGCTGGGGCTGGCCTTCTTGGCCTGTTATGACATGCCTGTCCCAAAGCTTATCAAAAATCGATTTTCCAGCCATACTAGCTTCTCCATATGTAATATAAAATTCCGATTTCCACTATCATTCCGCAAATCCAAGCCAACCAGAAATACCATTTTCTGGTCTTGTGATGAAAGAGGCGACCACCCAAGAAAGCGCCCAAACCTCCGGCTGCCAGAGCTGATAAGAGCAAGGTTTTCTCTGGAATGCGGTAGTGATTTTTCTTAGCCTTTCGCTTATCCCAGCCATAAAGCAGGAAAACGACAAGGTTCCATAGCAGGCAAATACCCGTTAATATCCATTTCATAAGTTATTAATAATTGCCTCCGTCATTTGAGTTGTTCCTGCCTGACCGCCCAGATCTCGGGTTAAGACACCCTGACCCAAAGTCTTCTCAACCGCTGCTTCAATCGCTTCTGCAGCTTCAAGCTCCGCAAAGCTATCCCCCAGCATCATAGCTACAGAAAGGATCATGCTGATAGGATTGGCAATACCCTGCCCCGCAATATCGGGAGCCGAACCATGGATGGGCTCATAAAGACTTGGCCCAGCAGCCGAATGACTGGCCGATGGCATAACTCCCAGCGTCCCTGACAAGACACTGGACTCGTCTGAGAGAATATCCCCGAAGAGATTTTCCGTTACTACGACATCAAACTTAGCAGGATTGGTAATCATGAGCATAGCTGCGCTGTCCACCAATTGGTGCTCTAAGGTCACATCTGGATAATCCTTGGCCACCTCATCCGCTACTCTGCGCCAGAGTTTGGATGTCGCTAGCACATTTTGCTTGTCAATACTGGTCACGCGCTTTCTGCGACCACGCGCAATATCAAAGGCCTTACGGACAATCCGCTCCACCTCTTCATAACTGTAGTCGTTGATATCACGCGCAGATTTATCCTTCAAAATATGCTCACCAAAGTAAATCCCACCTGTCAACTCGCGCACGACCACGAAGTCCACACCAGCAATTCTTTCAGCTTTCAAAGGCGACAAATGCTTAAGGGCATCGAAAATCTTAACCGGACGGATATTGGCATAGAGCTTAAGTTCCTTGCGCAGAGCTAGCAAACCTTGCTCAGGCCGAACCGGTGCATTATCATACTGGGGGCTGCCGATAGCTGCCAAGAGAATAGCATCCGCCTCCTTGGCTGCTGCCAACGTTGACTGAGGCAGAGGATGACCTTCCGCATCAATCCCAGCACCTCCAAAAGCCTTCTCCGTGATATGATAAGCAAAGCCGAACTTGTCCGCAACAGCAGCCAAAACTTGGAGACCGGCTTCCATGATTTCTGGGCCGATACCGTCACCCGCCAGAGCTACAATTTCTTTTGTCATAGTCGCTTCCTTCTAATTATTTGCAGGCAGATCGCGGTAGGATACCTGATGGCCGATTTCACCAGCATTTTCCTTTTGCACAAAGGTGTTGGCATGGATATAGGCAATGGCGCTGGCTTTAAGAACATCAAAGTCAATACCAGAGGAGTTGAAAATTGTATCAGTATCCGTATTTTCAACAGCTACCAAGACGCGAGCCTGAGAGTCAATACCGTCCGTCACCGCCTCTATGTTATAAGATAAAAGCTGAACAGATTGGTTAAAGAATTGGTCGATGGCATTAAAGATGGCTTCGACGCTTCCTTTACCTTCCGCCACACAGCTGACCGTCTCGCCGTCCCCATTAACCAACTGCACATCCGCTGTGATGGTATGGTCGTCGTTGGTCGTCAGCTGCAGATCATCAAAGTGGAAGCCTTCAGGATTTTCGACCGTCGTTCCGGCAATCAGAGCCCGAATATCAGCATCTGTGACTTCATTTTTCTTATCAGCCAAGACCTTAAACTTAGCAAAGAGATCATTGATTTCAGATTCCGCAAAGTCCAGAGCCAGTTCTTTGAGTTTTTCGACAAAGGCATGGCGGCCAGACAGCTTGCCAAGCGGTAGTGAATTGCTCTTGACCCCAACCAGCTCTGGTGTGATGATTTCATAGGTCAGTGGATTCTTAAGGACACCATCCTGATGGATACCGGACTCATGAGAGAAGGCATTGCCACCAACGACTGCCTTGTTCTTAGGCACTGGAATACCTGAGAAACGGGACACCAGCTCAGAAGTGTTGATGGTTTCATTGAGGACGATATCTGTCTCGACCTGATAATAGTCCTGACGAATCTCTAAGGCAACCGCTATTTCTTCCAGCGCAGCGTTACCAGCACGCTCGCCAATACCATTGATCGTGCCTTCCACCCGTCCAGCTCCGTATTTAACAGCAGACAGACTATTGGCTACTGCCATTCCCAAATCATCGTGACAGTGAGGACTGTAGATAATCTCTCGGTCCGTTTGGACATTGTCAATCAGATACTTGAAGATATTGCCAAACTCTTCAGGTGTAGTAAAACCAACCGTATCTGGAATGTTAATGTAGCTCGCACCCGCATCAACTGCTGTCTGGACAACTTGGAGCAGGAAGCCCAGCTCGGTACGTGTCGCATCCTCAGGTGAAAACTCGACAATCTCAAACTTAGAGCGAGCATAGGAAACATGCTCCTTAATGGCTTCTAAAATCTCTTCCTTAGACTTCTTCAGCTTGAACTCTCTATGAATGGGACTGGTCGCAATGAAAACATGAACTTGTGGATGCTTGGCATCCTTGAGTGCCTCGTAGCAGGCATCAATATCAGACTTAACCGAACGCGCCAGACCAGTGACGGAAGCTTTAGTGATGACTTTAGCAATCTCTTGCACCGCCGCAAATGAATCTGGGCTAGCAGCTGGAAAACCAGCCTCAATGGCGGAAATTCCCCATTTTTCTAGTTGCTTGGCAATGGCTACCTTTTCCTTAACGGAGAAATTTACTCCCGGTGTCTGCTCACCATCCCGAAGGCTGGTATCTAGAAATTCAATTTTGCGCATAAACATCCCTCTTTCTATAGCGTTTAAAATAGCTACTGGAAATAGTCAATGAAAATCAATGTCGCTAAGAAATGAAACTGTGAAGGGAACTTTAAGTTCGCCCTAGCGCAGTACATCCTATCCAAAGATTTTCGAAGAGTATAAAACAAAAAACATCTCGCTTGAAACCAAGCGAGATGTTGATTTACTCCCGCTTGGTAAGCCAAACAGGACTAATGCTTTCGCACTAGCCCGAGTAACGCAACAACAAAGCAAAGTTTGAATATTGGGTTGACTTCATGTTTGACTGACTCCTTTTGAAATGTTATTGCTAGTATTTTAACACAGTAGAATCGAACTGTCAACAGATAATTCAATATTTTCTGAAAATTTTAAATATACTGGATTATTTTGTGTTCTCATTAGTATAAATAAGGGAAAGAAAAAGGAGCAAGGTAACTCTCACTTCTTCCAATTTTTCCAGTAATAGCAACATAGTTTATTGACTCTCTTCATCCAGTTTTTTCTGAAAGCGTCTGTTCTCCTGATAGCGAGCTTCTAGAACATCGTCTATGCGCTTTTTGTATTGCTGATGATATTGCTCCAGATTATCTTCTATTTGAAAAATATAAGGCTGAGCTTCTGTCAAAGGAACCTCTCTACACGCATAAGAAATCGCCTCTAAGAGTTTGTTCGTCTCTCTATCAAACTTATAGTAGTAAGCATCTAATTCTGTCTCTACTCGGTCTAACTCACGCAGTTTTAGTGCATGTTCATTTTCCAGCTCCTGAAGCTTCTTTTTATCCAGCATTGCCTCAACTCCTATCCCTTGATCGGACTATTCAAAGAAGGTTTCTGCATCGTCTGAGTTAGATGAGTTTCAGCAGCTTGTGCAGCCTTACCTTCAAATCCACCCTTAATGTTATTAACGTAGTTAGTAGATGCATAATTTTTCATATCCGAAGCCACTGCCTGTAACTGTGTTACTAGCTCTACTCCTTTGGCAAGAATAAGCTGCTCTTTTGCCACTATCAAAGCTTTGATAGCCTGACGCTCCTGCTCTTTCATCTTTTCTTTGAACTGTCTCTCTAATTCCGCTTTAGTTACAAGCGAACCATCATTTAGTATAAGCATTGTCAATAACCCTCCATGTTCCTTTCACATCTGCCAAGAGATTATTGAAATCCTCAGCTTGCTGAGTATCGACTGCAGCAAAATCTCCACTAGCTCTGACCAAAGTCGTTCCTAACTGTTCAATCTCTGTCATAAATCCTTTTGCAGATGTCTCTGTAATGCTTTCAATCGTATCATCCCAAAAACGAGAAACATGAAAATCAGCTAGCAAACTCATTACCTCTGTGCCACTCAGATAAGTCACCATTCCCATTGCCTCTTCACTCGTATCCTTTACTGTATTTTGGACAAATTCCTTGGCATCCGACAATAAGGTTTGGACATGCTTAACTTTATCTTCCATTTCAAAGATAGCCAGCTGAGCTGCTGTCTGAAGGAGGCGAGCACGAATCAAAATTCTATCTCCTCCTGTAAGATTACCATTTTCCAACTGTTTCTGATAACGAGGAATGGCTTCACGATCCCAAGTCATTGATTCTAAGCGGGCAACCCTAATAATCTCCTTGTATTCTGTCTCAAATTGATGATAGAAGGCATATCCCAACACAGCCCTATCAGGAAAATCTCCTTTCATAAGAGAATTGAATATATTTGAAGCAGTTTCTTCATTAACTCCTAGTTTTCGGAGAGCATCCAATGTTTTGGCAATTAGACGAGCTAGCTTTTCTCCTGCTCTCAGCAGTTCAGGATGAAAATCATCCGAAGCGGTCAAGAATGAACCTTTGCCGTCTCCCTGAAAAACACCAAAATCATGGGCACTTTCTGAATCGAAACTCTGAGTATAATGCAAAGGGACAACGATATTAACTTTACCAACTGGTCCACCTTCACCTCTTACATGATATTGGTCACCATCTTCAGGTAAATGGGCAATTGTATATTCTCGATTAAGCATGCTAACCATGTCAAAAGGATTGACATAATATTCAATTTTTTCGCTAATTTTTTTGATTTTCTCATCGCTGAGTCCCATTTTCTTTAAGCTCTTTGTTGTATCTGGTCCGTCGAAGAGGACTACTCTTCCAATCTTATTTATATCTTTACTGCTCAATCCAGCAATACCTTGAACCGTCACCATAGTTCCTAGCGAATGTGCAGTAAGATCCATTGTTGCATTAGGCGCTTTCTCTCTCATTTCTTGGATACGAGTTTTCATGGCCTCGGTTGCCAAAGGAGCTTGTGGAATATGGATGTGATTAAATGCAAACTGGGCGTCATTATCTACCCAATCATTCAAATTTAGTGCTTTGACGCCCCGCTCAAGTATCTTATCTAAGTTAAAACCATCGCTACCTCGAATAGCCATATAAGTTTTCTCGGTATCTTTTCCCAACGTCGGCGTATCCGTTAAAAAATAAGAATTAAAGCCCGCTTTTTCGTCAGTCATTAGCCCCTTTTGATAGCTGTCTACAATACGTGGCTCACGTCTCATACCGTTCGTATCAGGTACTGGTACGGTGGTAATTTTATTGACATCGTGCAAACCAGAATCAGGTTGTAGATAGACCCTGCCATCATAAGGAAGATTCTTACCTCCAGGGGTGATTTCTTCATCATAAATTACTTCTTTTGAGAAATCAAATACTTTTACTTTGGTTGAGTTATTTTTAGGTGGAAAATTATTAGGACGACCAGTATAAGCCGACTGCGCTAAATCTCCATAAAAATTATCAAAAGTTTTTAAATTACTATTACTCATAAATATCCCATACATTGCCTTTCAAGACTCTTATCGGTTGCATTTCAGAAATTCTCTTAATATCAGGAATACTGTTTCTATTATGTTCTAGCGGGAAACCCAGAGTAAATTCAGAATCTTCAATATTATTAATTCTTCCGCTTAAAGTTAGTATATTCCCCCCACCTTGAGGAGTTCCGTTACCTATATCCTCAATTGTCATACTACCCCAATCAAACTGAACACTTTTAACTTTAGGATTTCTGGATTTAACAAATTCAGCTATATCTTCTTCATGCTTTTTTAAATAAGCTAGCTGTTTCTCTTTTGGGCTTCTCAAATCGAAAGTCCCATCAGTGAATAAACTTTTGTTTTGAACTGTCATAATTGTTCCTCCTATGACTAGAGCAGTCGCTATCGCAAGGATAGCTAATCTATTTTTTTTCATCATTTATCCTCCAAAGTAAAGAGAAGTTACTATTATTATATCATGAATGCATTAAAAAAATACTTCTGAAAAGTATTCTCGTTAAATTTGAAATTGGCAAACTGCGCTAAATCAGCATAAAAATTATCAAAAGTTTTTAAATTACTGTTACTCATAAGGACCGCCCCCTATTCGTAATGGACCGCTTAATATCATAGAATCAAAAATCACCTCATCATTTTCAATTTCAAACATGACACTCCAATCCGACTCTTCTATATTGTTAAATTCTCCGAAAATGCTAACTACCTCACCACCACCTTGTGGGGTACCATTTCCAACTTCTTCCCACATAGTTTCATTCCAATCAATCTGAACAGATTCAATCTTTGAATTTTGAGATTTTACAAACTCCTTAAGCATTTCTGGTATTCCAAATAAAATTACAATTCCTATACAAAACAGAAGAACCAAGATAACAAACAAGAAAAGGAAAATTTTACCAAATGTTGCTTTCTTATCAGAAAATCCTTCCCATATTAAACTTCCATTAACTGCATCTTTAAACTGTTCTTCGCTTGCTAAAACTGTGGATCGAACATTTTTATATAAGGCTGTTTCCAACATATATATACTACTAACAAAAACTAAGAATATGGACACTAAAACAATTGGAATCATCCTCTTGTTTAATCTAAATGGAGTAGTAAAGAAAAAAACCGTAAGTCCAGTACCTCCGCCAAATAATGTAAAAAGCAAAACCAAAGGAATAATGGCTCTATTAGATTTCCTTGCTCCTTCGGTATTTAACAAGATATCCTTATTTGCTACAAGAGCCTCTTTTGTTCACGTGTTGTAATAGACAACCTCGTCGCCGCTCTGTCCAATAAAAATTATTTTTCTCATATTCCTCTATTTTTTCAAAATGTACTAATCAAGCTTCTTCATTCCTAAGCCACTTCGTCTCTATCTTCGTACATACTGAATCAAGCGGAACATCATAAAAGCAAAAAGAATCACTGCAACAATCCAAATCGTTCGCAAAGCGTAAAATTGGATGAGGTAAGTAGAAATAATAGCTCCGGTGATGAAGCTTCCTAACAAAGCAACGAAAAAGATACCTTCTTTCAGATACGGCTTTTCGCTAGTTCGGACAAAATTTCCAAAAGCTACCATCGTTTTCTTGATATTTCCTGTCATAAAAGAATTATTATAGACAATGCCATCTACTTCGCCAAAGGCTGTCGCAACGACTCCCATACAAAAAGCGATTGGAGGAACGATAAACATATTTGGCACCGTATTTGGCATAAAACCTACCAAGGTACAGATAAGCACCAGAGGCGAGATACTAGTTACCCGCCATAAAGACTGCTCGAAAATGGGGCGTAAAACAGTTATCAGGAAAATGCCCAGCATGAAAGCCAGCATGGTAGCCAGTTTCACTTCAATTTCTCCAGTTTTATGGTGAATCAGCTCAACGGACAAAAAGACGACATTCCCTGTTTGTCCAGCGACCAAGGTACCCCCGCGCTCCATAAAAGTGTAGGCATCCACGAAGCCTGCGCAAAAAGTCAGCAGACAAGCAAAAAACTTCGATCGCGAATGAAATTCTCTTTTGACTAACTTTTTCATCATTGACCCAAAAAGTCCAGTGTAACGCCAGACTTCCTTTCTATCCTTCTCTTGCTTCCTCCAAAATCTTTTCAATCTTGGTGGTAATCAAATCAATCGCAACTTTGTTAGAAGCGCCTTCTGGAATGATGACATCCGCATAGCGCTTGGTCGGCTCGATAAACTGGTGATACATGGGCTTAACGACACCAAGATACTGCTCAATGACACTATCCAGACTGCGGCCGCGCTCTTCCATATCCCGCTTAATCCGGCGGATAATCCGTACATCATCATCAGTATCGACGAAAATTTTGATGTCCATCAAATCGCGTAGACGTTGATCTTCCAAGACCAAAATTCCCTCCACAATGAATACATCCTGTGGTTCTTGACGATAAGTTTTGTTGCTGCGAGTGTGCTCCGTATAATCATAGGTCGGGATGTCCACTGGACGACCAGCCAAAAGTTCCTTGATTTGCTCAATCATGAGGTCTGTATCAAAAGCAAAAGGATGGTCATAGTTGGTCTTAACCCGCTCCTCAAAAGTCAGATGGGACTGATCTTTGTAGTAGGAATCGTGTTCAATCATGGCAATCTTTTCATTAGGAAAATTAGAAAGAATCGCTCGAGAAACACTGGTTTTCCCGCCACCTGAGCCTCCTGTAACACCGATAATAATAGGTCTGTTTTGCATTGTTCTCTCCATTACTTGTTATCCTATCTATTTTACCGCAATTCATGATATAATGAAAGGGTGAATCAAGAAAAATTAGGAAAATCATTATAAAAGGAGAAAGCATGTTAAGACTCGGTATCATTGGCACGGGATTTATTTCCCATGAGTTTATCAAAGCAGCCCGACTAAGTGGTGAGTATGAGTTAGCAGCTGTCTATTCGCGGACACTTAGTGGGGCGGAGCGTTTTGCGGAAGCCTATGAAAATGTCGGCCTCTACACCGATATAGTTGAATTCCTATCTACCGACCTAGATGTGGTATATATCGCCAGTCCCAATAGCCTCCACTTCAACCATGTCAAGGTAGCCATTTTGGCTCGAAAACATGTCATTGTTGAAAAGCCGGCTGTATCAAGACCAGAAGAATGGCAAGAATTGGTCAAGCTGGCAGCTGAACATCAGGTTTATATCTTTGAAGCAGCCAGAAACTACCACGAAGCAGCTTTTGCAGTTATTCGTAACTTCCTTAAAGACAAGAAAATATGGGGAGCCAACTTTACCTATGCCAAATACTCCTCCAAGATGGGAGCCCTGCTGAGTGGACAAGAACCCAATGTTTTTTCTGCTAAATTTTCAGGCGGTGCTCTGATGGACCTGGGGGTCTATACGATTTATGCTGCTGTCCGGCTTTTTGACGCTCCACAAAGCGTCTGCTACACAGCTCAACAACTGCCAAATAGTGTTGATCTCAACGGTTCAGGCAGTCTGATTTATCCTGATTTCCAGGTCCGCATTCAGGCTGGAAAAAATATCAACAGCCAGCTGCCAGCTGAAATCTACACAAACCAAGGCACCCTGACCTTAGACGGTATCGAATATATCCGCTCTGCTATTTTCCAAAAGCTTAATGGAGAGACGGAAAGTCTAGCTATCCGCCAAGCAGACCACCAAATGCTGGAAGAGGCTCAGGCTTTTGCTCAGGTGCTTAAAGGTGGCCAAGAAGAGCTTTACAGTGACTATTTGCAGGCTGCTGCTACTGTTCATGAGTGCATGTTTGCCATGAGAAAAGATGCTGGCATTAGATTTGAGGTTGACCATGATTAAAGAAACATTTCCAACAGTCTGGCAGGAACAGCTAAATCAGCTCTGTTTTGCTGAACTGACTGCCATCCAAGAAAAAATATTCGAGCCCATTTCTCAGGGTCAGACAGTGCTAGGCATCAGTCCGACTGGTACGGGCAAGACATTGGCCTATCTCTTTCCTAGCTTATTGAAATTGAAGCCTAAAAAAGCGCAGCAGCTTTTGATTTTAGCTCCAAATACAGAGCTGGCTGGCCAGATTTTTGATGTTTGTAAATCTTGGGCGGAGCCCTTGGGCTTGAGCAGCCAACTCTTCCTCTCTGGTAATAGCCAGAAAAGGCAAATCGAACGTCTTAAGAAAGGTCCGGAAATCCTCATTGGTACACCGGGGCGGATTTTTGAGCTGATCAAGCTAAAGAAAATCAAGATGATGAACGTCGACACTATTATCCTTGACGAATTTGACCAGCTTCTCAGTGATTCCCAGTACGCTTTTGTTGATAAGATTCTGCATTATGCACCGCGTGATCACCAGCTGATTTACATGAGTGCTACGGCAAAGTTCGATCAAGATAAGATTGCCGAAAACACTCTACGCATCAGCATTGACGACCAGACTTTGGACAATATCCAGCACTTCTATATGCAGGTGGAAAAGCGTGACAAGGTCGAACTCTTGCGCAAACTATCCAATGTAGAAGAATTTCGTGGTCTAGTCTTTTTCAACAGCTTGTCAGATTTGGGCAGCGCCGAAGAAAAGCTACAGTACCGAGGAGCTAGTGCAGTTTCCTTAGCCAGCGATGTCAATGTAAAATTCCGCAAAGTTATTCTGGAAAAATTTAAAAATTACGATATCACGCTCTTGCTGGCGACGGACTTGGTTGCCCGTGGCATTGATATTGATTCTTTAGAATGCGTGGTTAACTACGAAGTGCCGCGCGATCTGGAAACTTATACTCACCGTTCTGGCCGAACAGGTCGGATGGGTAAGGAAGGCTATGTCATCACCTTCATCAGCCATCCAGAAGAACTAAAAGCTCTCAAAAAATATGCCTCTGTTCGAGAAATTATCCTGAAAAAACAAGAACTGTATGTGCAGCCTTGAGTGAGAATTACAGTAATCGATATTATTATCTGATGATAGTAAAGCAAAAAGCATTGGAAATTCAAGATTTCCAATGCTTTTCTTAATTTCTGCTATAGTAAATCTGATGTGGTTGAAGCTGATTTTCTAGTAGCTCATCAACTGTCACTAGTGTATAACCATTATTCTTTAGATACTCAAGAACACTCGGTAAAGCATCAATGGTCGTCTGATGGATATCGTGCATGAGAATAATGGAGCCTGGCTGGGTTTTGGCCACCTCCTGCATAATAGCGCTGGTATTGCGATTTTTCCAATCCAGACTGTCCACATTCCACATGATAAAGGACTGATCTACTGCGTTTTGCACTGCGGCATTAACCGCCCCATAAGGCGGCCGTGTAATCAAAGGCCGAATGCCTGCGGCTTGATAAATAGCCTCCTGCGTGTCTGTGATTTCCTTTTTGGCTTGGTCCAGAGGCAGCTTGGTCAGGACTGGATGACTCCAGGTATGAATGCCAAGCTGATGACCTTCGTCATGAACACGTTTGGCCAACTCTGGATTGGCTGCAACATTTTGTCCCACCATAAAGAAGGTCGCTTTAGCATTGTATCTTTTCAGAATTTCCAAGGCCTGAGGGGTTGTCTTACTGTCTGGGCCATCGTCAAAGGTCAGAGCCACCATTTTCTCATGCCGTTTGATTTCGTATTGATGATAAGCCTCCAAATCATCGCCCTGCAGATATTCAGGATGGATTTGGTCGTAGAAATTTGAGAGAGGCACCATCAAGCTCGTCACCCCGTGAATTTCTTTGGGCAAACGAATAGAGAACAAGCCAGCCTCATAATGAAAGTTCCACTGACTCATATCCATTTCTCGAAGGGCATTCAAAGCTGCTGTTTGATCTGTTTCATTAACCTGCCGAAAGGTCAACTGACTGGTCAGCTCATTTATAAAGATTTCCTTGGCGGCTTCTGGATTTTGAAACAGCTTGTCCAAGGTCACTACTGCTCCCTCTTGATTTATATAAGTTGAAGCGATTTCTCTTACATCCTCAGATTTGATGGTTCTCTTTATGATGTCGTAATCTTTCCTTTGAATGACCATTTCCTTTGTATTTGCCAGACTGGATGACCTTTCTTCTGTGTAGTAAAAGGTCAAGGCAGTCATATTTCCAGCCTGTTTCTTGTCATCTGTAATGCTCTGACTATCTTGTAACATTTGCTCTTTAGCGCTTTGAAAAGGCTGGCCATTCATAAGAGGATAAAAAGCTGCCACATAATGGCTGCCTATCATTCCAGCCTGCTTCTCAGCATTGCCAGCATGCTCTTTTTCTTCCTTTGCAATCACTTCTGCGACCTTTTTCTGAAAATCCCTTTCTTGAAAAATCGCATGGATTCGCACAGCACCTAAAATCAGGAGCCCTAAGAAAAACACATTCAGGAGACTGAGAAAAAATCTCCTTTTTTGAGTATGCTTTCTTTTATCTTGTCTTTTCATCTATTTTCCCCTAAACTGTCTATCACAAAGTGATTCTGATGTTAAAAAACTTGTATTTTACAAGTGCTAAAATACAAGTTTAACCTATTTTTAAAGACTTTTCTCTCGAATCACTTCAACCTTGTAGCCGTCAGGGTCTTTGACAAAGTAGTAATTTGGCGGATTGCCCGGCAGGCCTTTCGGCTCAGTCACTTCATAACCCTTGGCAGCATGCTCAGCATGCAATCCTTCCAAATCAGGCGTACTAAGTGCGATATGAGCAAAGCCATCACCAATCACATAAGGTCCGTGATCGTAATTATAGGTCAGCTCCAGCTCATAGTCATCGCCTTTCAAACCTAGATAAACAATGGTAAAAGCGTATTCTGGAAAATCCTTACGACGCAGTTCCTTGAAACCGAATGCATCTTCATAAAAGGTAATAGAAGCCTCCAAATTTTCTACCCGTAAACAAGTGTGTAGCATTTTTGCTGTCATAATCTTCACCTCTTTATTTTCTTCCCTCTATTATACCGCAGAATCTGTCAAAATTGTAAATTAAATGAAAATTTTTTCAGCCTTTGCTGATTCGCTTTCTGATATCCGACTTTAGAGGCACTTTGATTTCAAAGATGGTGCCGCGTGGTTTATTATCTTTGACTGTGATAGTTCCTTTCAAGGCATCTACAATTTGTTTCGCTAGAGATAGTCCCAGTCCAAAGCCGCCTTTCTGACGAGTTCGAGCCTTGTCCACCCGATAAAAACGATCAAAAACTTTCTTCTTATCGTCCCCGGCAATCCCTGGCCCATTATCAGAGATCCGCAAAATCAGACTCCGGTCACTGGCCAAAGCCATAAAATGAATCTCTCCATCTTCTTCAGTGTACTTGATGGCATTATCAAAAAGGATGGTCATGAGCTGCTTGAGCAAGACTTTATCCGTCGTGATTGATTTTGACACTAGATTTTCAAATCGAAAGACCTTATCACTTTCCTCAGCGATGATCTCATAGTTAGAAAAAGCTGTCGTGAAGAAGTCTGGCGTGACTTCACCGTATTCTGGCTTTATGCCGTCATCTCGCCTTGCTAGATTGAGTAAGTTGGTCGTGAGTAGACGCATATTTCGCACTTCCTCTAAACTGGATGCGATACTCTCACTAGACTCCATAATTGTAGCCTCAGGCTTACGGAAGAGAGATTCCAGTCGATTTTGCAGCACAGCTAGAGGCGTCCGCAATTCGTGGCTAGCATTTTCAACAAAGGACTTCTGCTTTTGCATGCTGTCCAAGAGAGGCTTGACGCTCATCCGTGCTAGGTAAATACTAGCAATCAAAGAAATGCCCCAAAAACTAATCATGACAATCGCAATCAGCTTCTCATGCTTTTCACTGGTCTGCTCCAGCTGGCTGATACCAGTCATGACCACTGCATATTTGACATGTTCAATTTCATCATCTGGGTCAATATCAAACAGATAGGCCCGGTAACTTTCGACCTGCCCATAACTATTGGTCAGCTGAATTTGTTTGATTTGATTAAGGAAACGCTTGTTAAATTTGACCGAATCAAAGTTCAAAAAACCATTCTGCGCCGTCAAATTGTGGTAATCATCATCCAAAAGAATAGCAAAAGTGTTGGCACTGACATTTGCCCTGCCCGGTTCCTCAATCTTGATATCAGGAGCTTGGTCATGTTCTAGGTTCTTCGGATCTTGCTCTTGCTGGCCTGTTGTCCGATAAGCCAAACTCGCAACAGAAGCCGGACTTTGACTTAAACTTTTTAGATTATCATCAACGGTCGTATAAAGACTGGAGCGCATGACTTGGATAATAATCAAAGTCATAGCTGAGAAAATCAGGGTGAATACACCAAAATAGCGAATGAAATAAGAAAAATCATCCGCATAAAAGGTTTGTTTGAGTTTATTCAGCATTCTTTAAAATGTAACCGACGCTGCGAAGGGTTTGTAGATTATTCGCAAAAGCCGTTCCTTTCAATTTTTTCCGAATCTTGGATACATAGACTTCCACCACAGAAATCGTCGTATCGCTGTCAAAGCCCCATAAACGGTCAAAAATTTGTGTCTTAGGCAAAATGACATTTTGATTCTGAAGGAAGTAAACCAACAAGTCAAACTCTTTGCCCAGCAGCTCTACTTCTTTTCCGTCTACCAAGGTCGAATTGGTCGAAAGATTGACCACTACATCGCCATAGGACAGGGTGTTTTCATTAAACTTACCAGAACGTTTGAGCAAGGCCTGAATCCGCATTTTAAGCTCTTCCAGGTAAAATGGCTTGGTCAGGTAATCATCTGCACCGAGTTCAAAACCATGGCCTTTATCATCAATACTTTCCTTGGCAGTCATGATGAGGACAGGAGTGGTAACCCCTTTTTCACGCAATTCTTTGAGCACCTGAAAGCCATCCTTTTCTGGTAGCATCAAGTCCAGCAAAATCAAGTCA
The DNA here is from genome assembly GCF_058933875.1 of Streptococcus sp. STC1396. Lineage (NCBI taxonomy): Bacteria > Bacillati > Bacillota > Bacilli > Lactobacillales > Streptococcaceae > Streptococcus > Streptococcus sp. STC1396. The sequence goes on from NZ_JBZYCU010000006.1 coordinate 29,615, forward strand.
TACACGCCGCTTTCTGCTTCATATAAACCTTCTTCGCCGTCAAAGACTTGCATAACATCTGCAAAATCATCTAAAAAATCAAATACTGAGTTTGACAGACCGAGGTCATCCTCTACTAATAAAATCTTAATCATCCTGTTCCTCCCTTTTTAGAAAAAGCTTATGTCGTTTCGTTTAATAGAGACATGACAAGCACTTCTCATCTTATCTTAACCTATCTTTTTCTATTATATCATGACTTATTGAAAATACTTTAAGAATTTGTTGTTTTCGAATTATTTTCTATTGTCTCACTGCTCTTGTCATCTTTTGTTGTACCGTCAGCGTTTGATGGCTTCTTTTTTGATTTATTTTCCTGCTGCGAGTCACCCTGCTGACCGTTTCCTTGAGGGAGCTGACCTCCGGGACCGCCTTGTCCATCTTGACCGTTTTGTCCACCCATCTGAGGCGGCATGCCATTTTCATTTCCCTGTCCCTGACCTTGAGGAGGTTGTCCACCTTGACCTGGCATCTTGCCCTCTTGATTGTTTTGCTGTGGCATAGTAGCCTGCACCAAGCTTTGCTGCGGACTTCTCTGAGTCAAAGCAGCAATCCCATAGCCACCGACCGCTCCGACAGCTAAGGATGCACTAGCTACTACGGTCATCCACCATTTGGTACTCTTCTTAACTACAATCATTTTTTCCATATCCATTTTAAAGTTTTCCTCTTTCTAAATTTCATATTTTCATGGATTTTAACATGATGAAGTAATATAAACCTTGAGTACACAAGCCCATATCCTTTCACATGCTAGGATTATTATAGGGAGGCTTGCTTAAACGGGACTGAATTTTTTCTTAAAGAAGGCTGAAATTATGGGATTCTAAACAAGAAAAAAGACCAGACTTTATAATCTGATCTTTTCGATATGCTAGACTGATGCCTTGATAGCTTTCTCAACCGCTGCTTTTTCACAGGCAATCAAGTCAACACGCGCCGCGATTTCCTTGATTCCCATGCTGATGTTACGGCTGATAGCCATATCGTCCAACTGTGGCTCAAAGAAGGCTTTGTACTCTGCCAATCTCTTCTCTGTCTTGAAGACCACTGCTGGGCTAATGACAAAGCTATCAAAACTCATATCGCCACCTAGCGCTGCCTTGATCCAGTCCCAATTCTCACGCGCCCAAGTCCACACTGCTTCTTGAGTAAAATCACGGCTGAGGAAACGGGCATACCAAGCTGATAAATCCTGCGGTTTCACAGTAAATTTATCCTTCCAAGTCGCTAAAAGTTCATCCAAGGTTTCCTTGTTCTTCGTATAAGAAAGGGCTGTAGAAAGAGCATTCTTGAAGCTTCCATCATTTGAAGCGACATACAGGTCCAGATAAAGATTAGTCAGCTCCTTGCTTTCATGATGCTTGATTTGGTTGACTAGCACCTGCAGGCGAATAGCGGCAGGGAGTTTTTCCAAATTATCACGATAGCGGTCAAAAATCTGGCTTGCTTGAGCTTTAGCTGTCTCATCGTCCGCCTTAATCATATTACCCACAATCAGCTGGCGAACCATCTCATCCTCATCACTTTCGCCTTCCTGTTTTTCAAAACTAAGACGGTCGAAATTACTTTGACTGAGAACTTTCAACAGGGCTTTGTAATCTTCTTCTGTCTGACTGCCTTCATCCACAAAGCGATTCAACCCTTCTAGAACTTGGGAAACAGCTGAAACCACCATATAAGAAGTTTCGTTTGCCAGCTTACTGATGACTGGCAGCAGGTCTGCATAGGAAATCTTACCAGACTCTGCCAGAAGTCGGCGCTCCTGCACGATTTGCAGTTTACTGATATTGTCCAAAGAGCTGACATTATTCAAAAGAGCATCCAGCAACTCACCTTGATAATCTGTAATATAGTGGGCTGTGTTTTCTGTATTGAGACGCAGAGCTCTTTCATTTTGCGCTGCCAAGGCTGCATAATTAGGAATTTCCAGTCTTTCTGTCGTCAGAGTATCTGGAAGTCCTTGCCAATTGCTATTGAGCGGTACTGGCCAGAGACGGCCCTTGTCCTCATGCTCCCCAATGAAGAACTGCTTCTGGGTCAAAATCAAGATGTCATTTTCGACCTTAGCAGTGACAACTGGATACCCCGGCTGCTCAAGCCAAGCATCCATAAAGGCAGCTACATCACGGCCAGAAGCTTGAGAAAGAGCGTCCCAGAGGTCACGACCGATAGTATTATCATACTGATGCTTCTCAAAGTAGGCACCTAGCCCCTTACGAAAGGCATCATCTCCCAGCCAACGGCGCAGCATGTGCATGAGACGACTCCCCTTAGCATAGACAATCGCCCCATCAAAAAGAGTATTAATTTCATCAGGGTGCTTGACTTCTACATGGACCGACTGAACGCCATCTGTCGCGTCACGCTTGAGGGCATAAGGAACCCCACTGGTCTGAAAATCTTCAAAAATTTTCCAGCTAGGCTCAATCGCATCAACTGAGACATACTCCATCATATTGGCAAAGCTTTCATTGAGCCAAAGGTCATCCCACCACTTCATGGTCACTAGATTTCCGAACCATTGGTGAGCTAGTTCGTGTGCAACAACCAAGGCAACTGTCTGACGGCTCAGAGCTGTTGAATTTTCATCCACCAGCAAATAGATTTCCCGATAGGTCACCAAGCCCCAGTTTTCCATAGCCCCCGCAGAAAAGTCTGGCAAAGCCACATGAAGGGATTGGGGAATAGGATACTTGACTCCATAATATTCTTCGTAAAATTCAATACAGCGAACCGCAATGTCCAAAGCAAACTCTAGATTGCTCTCTGGGTGGGCCTTGGTCGCATAAACTCCTACCAAAGTTCCATTCTTGGTTTTAGCAGTAATTCCTTGCATATCACCTGCAGCAAAAGCCAAGAGATAGGAAGACATACGTGGAGTCGTTTCAAACTTCCAAACGCCAGTCGCTTTGCGGTTTTCAACATCAATTTCCGGCATATTAGACAGGGCCAACTCACCCTCTGCTTGGTCAAATTTCAAAACCAAATCAAAAGTTGCCTTAGCCTCTGGCTCATCCACACTCGGAAAGGCTTCGCGGGCAAAATGGCTCTCAAACTGCGTAGAAATAATTTCTTTTTTCACTCCATCCACAGTATAGTAAGATGGGTAAATCCCTGTCATATTATCTGTAATCTTACCTGTATAGGTCAAGGTTACTTCCACAGGGCCTGCTGCTGCCAATTCAATATAAAGAGCTTCATTATTATTATCAAGAGTGAAGGGACGAGCTTGTCCAGCCACTTCTACGGCCTCAATCGTCAAATCCTTTTGGTGTAAGGAAATTTTCTCAGCTTTGGCTTCACCAGTAATGGTAACTTTTCCTGAGAAAGTCTTATCCGCACGATTTAAATCCAAAAAGAGATCATAGTGCTCTGGAACAAAAGTATCAATAAAATGTGCAACTGCTTGCATGTTTTTCTCCTCATCTAATTGAAGGGGGTAGTATTGAACCAACCTCCATTCAAAATTCATCTGTTACTATTTTACCATATTTAATGACTTTATACTCTCCCCAACTAATTCAAAATTGATTTTTGATTTTAAACATAAAGCAATCCTTTTAAACTCACCTCGTCTTTCTTTTTCTCCTCCCAAAAACAAAAAAAAGACAAGCTTAGCCTGCCTGACAGATTCGTCTCAAAAGAAAAGTGAAGTTCAAGTTTGCTTTGTTTCTTTCTTCAGTGCGTCCAATTTTTTATTGTACAAGCGATTTTCTTCTTGACAGACTTCATTCAGTCGATCTTCATAACGCCTCATTTTCCGCTCAAAATCTTCTCGATTTTCCTCGATTTGATTTAATATATAAGATGAATCAACAGGCGAACTGTGACGACAAAATGATATAACCCAATTACTCATTTCCTCCGAAAAATTTCTAGCCTCCCGTTTCATATCGTGATAATCCCATTCCAATTCACTGGCTTTTCTTCGAAATGCTATATGTTCATCGTCTAATTGCGCCATCCGCTTTTTTGTATCCATAAAACCTCCTATAGAATTGGGCTCATCAAATGAGGTGTTGAGATTTCAGTTAAAACATTCTTAATCGATTCGGCTGCTAATCCGGAAAAAGCACCTTCCAAATCGGCAGGAACTTGAACTGATGAGAATGATTTCATCGTCTCAGCCTGATTGGTAAGCCATTCTTGCAATAGACGACTTTCTTCAAGGAGAGTGGCTCTTTTGGCTGAGATTAATCCTCGAATGGCCAGATGTTCCTGTATCCTCAGATACTCTTTTTTGATACGCTCTGCTTCTGCTCGATCTTCTATAATTGGTTCAATCATACGCTTCCTCCTATAATTCCCCAAAAATCTGGCTACCTTTTTGGTCAATTTCCACGATTCTATCAGCTGCCTTGTTTAATTTTCCTGCTATACTTGTCATTTTCGTTTGATATGAGTTGGCCGAGGAAAGAGTTGCTGCTTCTATTCCAGTATTCCAAGCTAGTTCAAAGCTCAGCTCGGATAGTAAATCCTCTATCTCTCCACCAGAAAGGTTATGAGCCACCGTATACGCTGTCGATCGTAGTTCTGTTATGTGCTGAGAGACACTTTCCTTGGCATTTGCAAGTCTATCTTTGATCGCCTGCTCATATTCCTCAGCTTGTAGCTGAGCAGTTTGCGCGCTTGTACGAACTAATTCTTCTCTCAAGCTAATCATTTGACTGCCGGAACTCATTTTCAAAGAAGCGTGCAGTTCACCAATGCGTTGTCTATTTAAAGTGAGTAATTCTTGTTTAGTGGGTTCTGGGGCAAAAGAACCATATTTTTCTAAATATTCTTTGATATAAGACTCTGGATCTGTACTATCAAACCATGTCTCTAGCTTAGACAAGTCAAATTTTTCAGCAGCCTTAGCTTTTCTTTTAGCAATCTCCCTCACTTGTTTTTCAGTCATGCCAGAACAGAAAAGACTATTTTTTATATACCATTTAATATCTAGACTATTACCTTTAATCTTTGGTAAGCCAGCATTATGATGTTTTCCCTCTACAGTAAATACTTTTCCATACGGAATGATCCCTCCATGACCATCCCAACTTGTTAAATCTTTCCCTTGATCACTGTATGAATGTAAGTGTTTATTAAGATATGCTAATTCTTCATCACTAATACCTCTATAATCGGCTGTATTTTTTGTCAACGAATTCCACGCACCCCAGTCCATGAAATTTGTAATCTTCTGGACTTTCATCTCCGCAGCTACTTTAGCAACTGCTGGTCCCGCTTGACTAAATCCCGACATATTACTAATATCAACTGCTTGTCCTGTTCCAGCCATTTTTTTAGCCTTAGATAATGATTGGTTATAAAAATCCCGAACGTCCTTTGTCTGTTCTGTTAATTGATTTCTTGCCATTACTGCATTGAATCCAGATTCTAAAACATGATTATTAATATCTCCGTTAGGTGCCTGAGTTCCAGCTACCACGATGGTCGTTTGACTGTAGTCTGGTTGTCCTTGATTATTAAGAGGCGCAATGGCAATGGCTTGGGTGGTTTCGTTGACTTCGTTGATTAATTGATATTTCTTTCCGCTTCTTTCAAGACGAAATTGTTCATTGACATTTTTTTCTTTTATTATTTTTAACACATCAACTTGTAATTCCTGTACCTGTTCATCATTTAATGCCATTCCCAATGATATCCTTTCTTGATTTCTGTATTATAAATAACCTCTGCTCTTGGACTGCCTTCTTCACTTTTAACCACGTCCTTCAGCTGTCCATCTTTAACAAGCGCTTCAATGTTTTCATCCATCTTGGGTTTAGATGATAATTTGACTTCCTCAGGGAGTTTTTTATTGCCTGCAATATCAATAAAATCATCTCCTACTCTCAGCTCAATTATTTCTTCATCAAATCCATTAAAATCCAATCTGACATCACCATAATCTCCATAACTAGCATAACCGAAATTTTGAACTGTTCGACCTAAATAGACTTTATTACCATGAGTATCATAAATGACAGGAACAACATTGGCATGAAACATATACTGCCCATCCCCACCTTGAACAAAAATTGGTGAAAACTCAATTTTACTAACTCCTGAATAGTGTTCTTTAATGTAAGTCGCTAGTTGTTCTTCCAACAAACGAAATCCGCGTTTGTAAAGTTTCACTCCTTTATCGTCTAAAACATCACTAACATTATACGGTGAGTTTTGATGTTCAATCCATTTTGTCATACAGTATCCCCCTCCTGAAACTAAGGTACTTAATACAGCTATAATTACAAGTTGTTTTTTCTTCATTAACTGTCACCTCTATATCTAAATGAAAACGAATCCATTTTCCCTGTTTATAGTATATAACAATATTTATATTCTTGACGATTTTTCCTGCCATATTATCCATAAACAGAAATTTCCCTGTTTAATCAAAGATTATTCCCATTCTGAGTAGCTCCCTCTTTTAATTTCTAAGTTGTAGTCTATTTCATCATTCGGACTTCCTACATCTGATTTCTTAACATCTTTTAGCCTTACTAAGTGCTATTTAATATAAACAATGTCATTCTATCAACGCCATTCCCACTCATTTCCTTTCCTAATTTCTGTATTATAGGCAACTTCTGCTTTTAGACTGCCTTTTTCACTTTTAACCACATCTTTTAGTTGTCCATCTTTAACAAGCGCTTCAATATTTTCATCCATTGAGGGGTTGATTGTTAATTTAGCTTTTGGAGGAAAACTTTTGTAATTCGTTATGTCAAGAAATTTACCATCTACATCAATTTCAATCACTTCCTCATCAAATCCATTAAAATCTAACCGTAGATCTCCTAAAAGACCGTAGCTTGCATATCCATGCTTACCAACTTTCCGCCCTAAATAAGCCTTATTCCCATGATTGTCATAAATTACGGGAACGATATTAGCATCGAACATAGTCTGTCCATCCCCACCTTGGACAAAAATTGGTGAAAACTCAATTTTACTAACTCCTGAATAGTGTTCTTTGATGTAAGTCGCCAGTTGTTCTTCCAACAAACGAAATCCTCGTTTGTAAAGTTTCACTCCTTTATCGTCTAAAACGTCACTAACATTATATGGCGAATTTTGATGTTCAATCCATTTTGTCATACAATATACTCCTCCCGAAATTAAAACTATAAGAACTGCGCCGATTACAAAAATTTTTTTCTTCATCAGTCTCCTCCTTTTATATTTCGTGAAAACTGTGTAACAGCAACTATATACCTGAATTATAACATAAATACCATTTTATTAACTTTCCATTTTGATTTCGGTGTTGCTTTTGTCTGTTCTATTAATTAAACTCTTGCTGTTGCTGCATTAAATCCAGACTCTATAACATGATTATTAATGGCTCCGCCAAGAACTTAAGTTCCAGCAAAAGCAATGGCTTGGGTTGTTTCGTTGACCTCATTGATTAACCTATACTTATGATTAGTTCTGGGGATTGTATAGTCTTTTCCAGCATCGCTTTCTTTTATTATATCAAGCACATTGACTTGTAGCTCTTGCATTTTTTCATCTGTCAACGCCATTCCAAATGGTCTCCTTTCCTAATTTCTGTATTATAGAGAATTTCCACTTTTTGACTACCTTTTTCACTTTTTACCACATCTTTTAGGTGACCAGCATTGACAAGCGCTTCAATATTTTCATCAATTTCTTTAACAGAATTAAGTTTTGCATTTTCAGGTAAACATTTACTATCAGATATATCAATAAATTCACTACCAACTCTTATTTCAATGATTTCTTCATCCAATCCATCAAAATCGAGTCTAATACTACTAAAATCATCATAATGAGCAAATGTTTGATTTCCAATTTTTTTACCTAAATACGCCTTATCTCCATATTCGTCATAAACTATAGGAACAATATTGGCATGAAACATATATCGTCCGTCACCTCCTCGAACTAGTATAGGTGAAAACTCAATTTTACTAACTCCTGAATAGTGCTCTTTAATGTAAGTTGCCAGTTGTTCTTCCAACAAACCAAATCCGCGTTTGTAAAGTTTTACTCCTTTGTTGTCTAAAACGTCACTAACATTATATGGCGAGTTTTGATGTTCAATCCATTTTGTCATATAGTATCCCCCTCCTGAAACTAGAAAGAATAAAATTGTCAGACTGACAACAACCTTTTTCTTCATAACCATACCTCCATTATAGTATCCTATAAAACAACGCTTTCAGTCATCGCTTTCCCACATTGTAGCATAATTTTTTAGTATTGTCCCCTATCGTCTTTTTCTATCGTTTCAACCAAAGGTGGCTTCCTCAATCATCTAGGTAAATCACGCTAGTTTATTTTAGGCTTTTGGGCCTTTGAAATCCCAATTCGTCCATTGTCTACCTAAAGGCTAGGCATCTATCCTTTTAAGCTCGTCTTACCATTTTCTTCATTAAAACACAAAAAGACAAGCTTAGCCTGTCTTTTTACTATCTATTATAATTCAATAATCTTACCTGTTTCGAAGTAAACGACCCACTCGCAGATGTTTTTAGCGTAGTCTCCGATGCGCTCCAGATAAGAGATGACTTGAAAGTAATCGCGGCCAGTCACAATCAGTTCGGGATTATGTTTGATTTCTTCAGTTGCTAAATCACGAATATCATCAAAATGTTGGTTGATTTTTTCATCCATAGCTGCGATAGCATAGGCCTGATCCACATTGCCATTCAGATAGACATTGAGGGTTTCCTCTACGAAATCCTTGACATCGCGGCCCATTTTCTTAATCTCTTCTTCAACAGACTGGATGCGTACTTCGCCTTTCATCCGAATGGTAGCTTGGGCGATAGACACAGCGTGGTCTCCCATCCGTTCCAAGTCACTACTGGCCTTCAGTACTGTAATAACTGTCCGCAAATCCTGAGAAACGGGCTGCTGCAAGGCAATAATTTCTAGAGATTTTTTCTCCAACTTCACTTCGTATTCATTGACTTCCGCATCATCTTCAATAACTTGGCGAGCCAAGTCGCGGTCATGGGTCACAAAAGCTCGAACTGTGCGATTAATCTGCGACAGCACTTCATTTCCCATAGCATAGAATTGATTATGGAGTTTCTGTAAATCTTCTTCAAATTGTACTCTAAGCATAATTTTCCTTTCATAAGCTTTTTCTGATTCCTTTTGATAGAATCAAATTTTTAACCAAATTTACCAGTAATATAGTCTTCTGTTTCTTTATTAGCTGGGTTCATAAACATTTCTTTCGTCTCATTAAACTCAATCAAATCACCACCCAAGAAGAAGCCTGTTTTGTCCGAAAGCCGAGAAGCCTGCTGCATGGAACGAGTTACCAAGAGCATAGTATAAGTGTCTTTGAGTCCATACAGAGTTTCCTCAATCTTACCAGCAGAGATTGGATCCAGCGCTGACGTTGGCTCATCCAAGAGGATAATTTTCGGACGAGTAGCCAATACACGCGCTACACAGACCCGCTGCTGCTGACCGCCGGAAAGACCAATAGCCGAATCATGTAAACGGTCTTTCACCTCATCCCAGATAGAAGCCCCCATCAAGGAGCGTTCTACCGCTTCATCTAATATTTGTTTATCCTTGACACCGTTGATCCGCAGGCCGTAGACAACATTTTCATAAATGGTCATCGGGAAGGGATTGGGTTGCTGGAAAACCATGCCAATCTCCTTACGCAGCTCCACCGTATCTGTCCGAGGACTGTAGATGTTGTGCCCATTATAGATGACCGTTCCTGTCGTTGTTACTTCTGGATTCAAATCACCCATGCGATTGATAGCCTTGAGCAAGGTAGATTTCCCTGAGCCTGATGGTCCAATCAAGGCTGTAATTTCATTGGGCATAAAGTCCAAGGAGACACTATTGAGTGCTTTCTTTTTATTATAATAAACCGACAAGTCCTTGACTTGCAAAATAGGTTCTGTCATAAGTTCATTCCTTTAGTTTCTTCACCTTTAACCAAAATGACCAGAAACATAGTCATTGGTCGACTGCAATTTGGCATTTTGGAAAATATTGGCAGTCTTGTCGTACTCAATCAAATCTCCCAGATAAAAGAAGCCGGTGTAGTCACTGGCCCGGGCAGCCTGTTGCATATTGTGAGTCACGATGATGATCGTATAGTCCTTTTTGAGCTCAAACATAGTCTCTTCCAGCTGCATGGTCGCAATCGGATCCAGCGCAGAAGCCGGCTCGTCCATAAGCAAGATATCTGGCTTGACTGAGATAGCTCTGGCAATACAGAGCCGTTGCTGCTGGCCGCCTGACAAGGTCAAGGCCGATTTATGAAGATCATCCTTTACTTGGTCCCAAAGCGCGGCTTGCCTGAGCGAAGTTTCAACAATCTCATCCAAAACTTTCCTATCTCTCACACCAGCCCGCTCATGGGCAAAAGTGATATTGTGATAAATGGACTTGGCAAATGGATTAGGACGTTGAAAGACCATGCCGATGTGCTTACGCATTTCGTAAACATTAATATCACGACGATTGATGTCAATTCCTTCATACCAAATTTCACCAGTCACACTAGCAATATCAATCGTGTCATTCATACGATTGAGACTGCGGAGGTAAGTGGATTTCCCTGAACCAGACGGTCCAATCAAAGCTGTGATTTTATTCTTTTCAAACTGCATATCAATGCCCTTGATGGATTCTTTTTTACCGTAGTAAACATGTAAATCCTTGGTCGAAAGGGCTATCTTTTCTTCAGGAAAAGTAATGATATGTTTTTCATTCCAATTATATTCTGTCATTGCTTCTCCTTTTATGCAGAGGTTAATTTCTTGTGCAAGTAGGAACCGAGTTTGCGGGCTCCAAAGTTGAAAATCAAGATGAAAATCAGGAGCACAGCTGCTGATCCTGCTGATACCACTGTTCCATCAGGAATGGTTCCTTCACTATTGACCTTCCAGATATGAACAGCCAGTGTCTCCGCCTGCCGGAAAATCGAAATCGGACTTGTAATGCTGAAAATGTTCCAGTTAGACCAATCCAGAGCTGGCGCAGATTGACCTGCAGTGTAAATCAGGGCAGCTGCTTCGCCGAAAATCCGACCAGAAGCAAGAACAATCCCTGTCACAATCCCTGGCAGAGCTTCGGGAATAACAACATGTAGCACCGTTTCCCAGCGGGAAATTCCCAAAGCTAGACCTGCTTCACGTTGTGTATGGTGAACGTGGCGTAAGCTATCTTCAACATTGCGGGTCATCTGAGGTAGATTAAAAACAGTCAGCGCCAAGGCACCTGAGATGATAGAAAAGCCATACTCAAATTGGACAACGAAAATCAAATAGCCAAAGAGTCCGACAACCACGGACGGCAGCGAGGATAGGATTTCAATACAGGTACGGACAAAATTAGTCACCGGACCTTTTTTAGCATACTCAGCCAGATAGACTCCCGCTCCCATCGAAAGGGGAACAGAGATAATCAGAGTAATCACCAGCAGGAAGAAGGAATTATAAAGCTGAATCCCAATACCACCACCAGCTTGATAGGAAGAAGATTTCCCAGTCAGGAAAGACCAAGAAATATGCGGCAATCCTCTTACCAGAATATAAAGAATCAGAGAGGCAAGGATAGCAACAATGATACCAGCTATCGTGTAGAGGATACCAGTCGCCAATTTATCTAATTTCTTAGCGTGCATAGTTTTTCTTACCTCTTTCTTTTGTAATCAATTTAATGACACTGTTAAAGGCCAGACTCATCAACAGCAAGACCAGAGCCAAGGACCAGAGGACATTGTTGTCAACGGTTCCCATAACAGTATTTCCGATTCCCATGGTCAAAACGGAAGTCAGGGTCGCCGCAGGTGTTGTCAAAGAGGTTGGAATCACCGCAGAGTTACCGACAACCATCTGAATGGCCAAGGCTTCCCCAAAGGCCCGCGCCATTCCAAAGACTACCGCTGTAAAGATACCGGAGCGAGCAGCCTTGAGTGTTACCCGCCAAATAGTCTGCCAACGCGTAGCGCCCATAGCCAGACTTGCTTCACGGTAGTGACGTGGCACAGCACGAAGACTATCTGTCGTCATAAAAGTCACCGTTGGCAAAATCATGACAAAAAGTACGAAAATACCAGACAAAATTCCAAATCCGGTACCTCCAAAAACAGTCCGAACAAACGGAACAACAACCTGCAAGCCGATAAATCCGTACACAACAGACGGAATCCCAACCAAGAGCTCAATCGCAGGCTGAAGAATCTTGGCCCCTTTAGGCGACACTTCAGTCATAAAGACCGCTGCTCCAATAGCAAATGGCGTTGCAATCAATGCTGACAAAATCGTAACAATGAAAGAACCCAAGATCATGGGCAGAGCACCGAATTCCTTACCTGACGGATTCCAAGTTGAACCAAATAAAAATTCAAACACATTGACTCCGTTGACAAAGAAGGTCGATAAACCTTTTTGTGCTACGAAGATTAAAATCATGGCTACAATCAGTACGATTAAAGACAGGCAGGCAAAGGTGATATATTTACCAAATTTTTCCAGACGAGAGTTTTTCGAAGGGGATAGTAATTTCTTTGCTAATTCTTCATTTCTCATTTGCTATCTCCTTTTAAGCTCGTAACATTTCCATCAGCGTCCTTGCTGACCTGCATTTCCTTGATGGAAATATAGCCCATTCCTGAGACGATTCCATCCTGAACTTCATCTGACAACATGTAGTCCAGAAACTCTGCTGCCAAGCCCTGAGGCTGACCAAGAGTATACATGTGTTCGTAAGACCAGAGTGGCCAAGCATTGGTCGCAACATTTTTGGCCGTTGGCTCGTAGCCATTGAGCTTCAAAGTCTTGACAGAATCATCCACGTAAGCAAAGGCTAGATAAGAAATAGCTCCAGGAGTTTGGGAAACAATGGACTTAACCATCCCATTTGAATCCTGCTCCTGACTTTGAACGGCTGATTTACCATTCATGATGACACTGTCAAACGTAGCTCGAGAACCAGAACTTGCCGCACGGTTGATGATGGAAATCTCTAGGTTTTTCCCACCCAGCTGCTTCCAGTTGGTCACTTCACCGGTAAAAATCTTCTGCAACTGCTCTGCCGTTAAATTATCGACAGATACTTCTTTATTGACAATCACGGCAATTCCAGCGACTGCTACTTTGTGATCAACAAGGGCTGAAGCATCAATCCCTTCTTTTTCCTCAGCAAAGACATCTGAGTTACCAATTTCAACCGCACCAGACTGAACCTGAGACAAGCCAGTACCTGATCCGCCACCCTGAACATTGACTGTTTTTCCAATGTTGGCTGAACCAAACTCATCCGCTGCTGCTTCGACAAGCGGCTGAAGAGCTGTCGAACCAACGGCAGTCATGGACTCCCCTCGATCAATCCAGCTGGAACAGGCTGATAGGCTGACTGCAAATAGCACTAGAACCGCTGACAAAATCAGCTTATATTTTTTCTTCACCATTTTTCTCCTCGAAATCTTGAGAATGATAGTGGAATGTCTATTTGAAAGAAACTGAAAATCCCACTATATCCACTATAACATAGAAAGAGGGCTTTGCCTAGTCTTTTGAACGAAAGCGAAGCCCTTTAGGGAAATAATTTTTCAAGGTATTTCCAGTAATTTTTGCAAAGCCCAGACCATTGCCTTGGGCAAGCACTTGATACCAACCATTTGGATAGTTTTGAGAGAGTTGAACCGTCTCGCCTGCTACATATTTACCAAAGGCCTCGTCATCAATCTCAAGGACAGAGACGACTTCACTGGGCCTCAAGGCTAAACCTAAGGCAAAGCTCGGTTCAAAGCGATTTTTCTTAAATTCTCCTAGATGCAGGCCATTGCGAGCAATTTTCAGCTTAGCCATGTCTGGCAGTCCAGCTGGCACCAGATACAGATTGTCCCCAAAAGTATCTAAATGTCCTTCTAGCTCAATTTTTAGATGCTTTTTCTGGAAATCTTGCCAGAGTTTTCTTTGCTCAGCTGTCAATTTATTTCTAACTGCTTTAATTTTTTTAGCAGATTGACTTCCTGTAAAGCAAAATTTCGCTACAAACTGCCCTTCTCCTTTGAAACGTTGGGGATACATACGAGCTGTTTCTGGAAAATCATTCCCCGCCACCATGCCATTGACTTTTGGTATTTCAAGCAATTCCAAAGGAAAATTCTCTAAAAGCCAAGCGACAATTTCTTCATTTTCTTCAGGTGCCCAAGTGCAGGTCGAATAGACCAACTGCCCGCCTGTTGCTAACATCTTGATAGCGTCCGCTAAAATTTCTCGCTGCAGACGTGCACACTGAGCAGGATATTCTGGGTTCCAATACTGGGTGGCATCCGGCTGCTTGCGAAACATCCCTTCGCCAGAGCAAGGAGCATCTAGGACAATGAGGTCAAAATATCCCTGATAAACCTTAGCCAATCTATCCGCAGATTCATTGGTGACAAGGACATTTCGCGCTCCAAAACGCTCAATGTTCTCCACCAAAATTTTACTACGTTTGGCATTGATTTCGTTAGAAACCAGCAAACCTGTGTTTTCCAGATAAGAGAGTAAATGGGTAGATTTTCCGCCTGGTGCAGCCGCTAAGTCCAAAACTTTCATGCCCTTTTGCGGTGCTGCAACCTGGGCAACCATCTGGGCAGCCGGTTCCTGAGAATAGACTAGACCTGTGACGTGTTCTACTGACTTACCTGATATTTTTCCATAATAGCCCCAGTCTGTATTTGGGATAGCATTCACAAAATCTTTCTGAGTTTCTTTTAAAGGATTGCTTCGAAAGGCTGAAATCGGCTCTTGATCAAAAGTCGCAAAAAAAGCCTCTGCTTCCTGACCCAAGAGCTTCTCATACTTTTCCTTAAAACCTACTGGAAAGTCCATACTAGCCTTTTCCCTTTCGTAAATACTCTTGTAGTTCACCCAATTTACACTTTGGAGCAATCATGATGGGCTCCTTGGTCTGGAAATTCGGCTGGCCGCCATCTAAAGTCTGAATGACAAACCCCAATTTGTCAGCCATCACGTAGGCCGCTGCATAGTCCCAAGGCCAATTATAAGAGAAATAGGCCGCCAAACCACCAGAAAGGGTCTTGCCAAAACTAATCCCAGCACTGCCATACACACGCACGCCTAAGCAAGCACGAGACAAGTCAGCCAGCCCCCAGTGATTATGCTCCAGCATACTGGCATTTGAAGCGATGAGATATGCTTGCAAGGGTTTATTGATAAAAGCAGACAACTTTCTGTCATTGCAGTAAACATCAAAAGCCCCGCCTCCATGAAAAAGCTGGTCCCGCGTCACATCATAAATCAATCCGAACTGGCCCTGCCCACTTTCAAAATAAGCCAACATAATAGCAAAATCAGCTTGCTGGGTAATGAAATTATTGGTTCCATCAATGGGGTCAATCACCCAGACATTCCCATCTGAGATATCATGTCGCAGGTCATTTTCCTCTGCCAAAATCGCATCATCAGGATAACGAGCCAATATTTTCTCAACCAAATCATCCTGAATTTTTTGGTCCATTTGGGTCACCAAGTCAGTCGGACTGCTCTTTTGCACAACATCTAAGTCATCATGCAGATGCTCCTTTAAAAAAACACCTGCCTGACAAACTATTTCTTTCGCAAAATGAAATTTATTTTCCAAGAGAAATCATTCCTTTCCCTTTTCTTTTAGCTTCCTGAACAGCACGATAAAGCGAATAGCCACTGACAGTCTCAAACTCACGGCCAATTCGCTTCTCCTCTCCTTTGCTGGGAACAATTTTCTTAAAGACTGCATAAGACTGGAGCAGTTGTTCCGCTTGAATCTTCTGTTCGTAAGCTTGCTCTACATCATTAAAAAAAGAAAGCACTGAAGCAAGCTCTTCAGTGCTCCACGATAAGTCTAGTGGGTAACTATAATTTTTGTCCATATTTTAAATATCAGCACGCATAGTTGCGGCTCTTAACTCTTCCTTCCGATAACCCCGAGGTAAGAAAGCACGTATTTCATCTTCATTGAAACCGATTTGCATTCGTTTGCCATCAAGGATAATTGGACGACGCAAAAGACTAGGGTTTTCCTCAATCAACTTAATCAGCGTTAAAATCGATAAATCCTCTACATCTAAGTCCAGTTTTTGAAAAATTTTTGAACGAGTTGAAATGATGTCATCTGTTCCGTTTTCTGTCAATGAAAGAATATGCTGCAATTCTGAGGCAGACAGAGGGCTTGTCATGATATTATGCTCCGTAAATGGAACTTCATGATTAATCAACCAAGCACGCGCCTTGCGGCAGGAAGTACAACTCGGCGATAAAAATAGTGTAATCATGCTTTTCTCTTCTTATTTTATATAATAACTAACTCTATTATACTAAATTTAATTTGGATTGACTATATTTTTTTGAAAATTACTGCCGAATGTCATGAAATTATAAATTTTTCAACTATTTCGATAAGCAGTCCAACTTTTAGCGACCTGCTCATCACTCTGCAGCTGAGCAACGAGAGTCTCGATACTGTCAAATTTGACCATCTCCCGAATCTTATCCAACCAAATAATTCGAATGGTATCGCCATAGATTTCCTCAGAAAAGTCAAAAATATTGGCTTCAAAACGGAGCTCATCACCTTCAAAGGTCACGTTCTTGCCGACACTAGCCATGCCTCGATAAAGCTTGCCATTGTGCTCAACTTCCACAATATAAACACCATCTGCTGGTAGGATCACTCGGTCCAGCGGCGCCAAATTAGCCGTAGGATAGCCAATCGTACGGCCTCTGGCATTGCCATGGACCACGATTCCGCGAGTAGACAAAGGATAACCCAGCAACTGATGTGCCTTGGAGACATCACCACTCTGCACAGCTTGACGGATACGAGTAGAGGATATTTTTTCATCATCCTGGTTGACCGATGAAATGATAAACACCTGACCATCAAAATAATCTGCTAGCTCATCTGCCTTTCGCTTGTCAGAACCGAAATGATAGTCAAATCCCGCTACAACTGCCTTTGCTTTGAGCGCAGAGACATACTTATCAAAAAATTCTTGGGCTGTGTTCTTAGAAAAATGGCTGGTAAAATCAATCAGATAAAGATAGTCCACACCTAAATTCTCTAGGTGAGCAGCGCGTTCTTCGGGATGATTCAAATGCAACATCAACTCTGGCTGATAGCGGACGAAAGCCAGCTTAGGTGACTCTGGAAAAGTCAGCACCGCAATTTTCAGCCCTTGCTCAGCCGCAATTCTCTGAGCTTGCTTAAAAAGTGTTTGATGACCCTTGTGCAAACCGTCAAAATAACCTAGAACTAGGACGGTGTCTTCTTTCTGGATAATATCTTTTTCATTTTTAATTTTAATCGTTTTCATCATTTTTCTATTTTATCACAAAATATCAGAGAAAGACCTTTTTAGGCTTATAAGACTGGTCTCTTTTTTCTAATATTGCGACTAGCTTACCCTCATGAAAGGCAGCTAATTCCAGTCCAGCATCTTCTAGGGTAATAAAACGACCATAGCGCACTTCTTCCAATTGGTCTGCTCTCAGTTCTAGCTTAGGCAGGTCACCCGTCCCCAGCTCCAAGGGCTGGAGGAAAGAGAAATCCTCCACTGCTACTCGCTCTGCTATTTCATCCAAGGTCAAGGCATCATCTAAGCTCATACCCGCTGAAGAAGTCCGTGTCAGCTGGGACATGTGACTGGCAAAGCCAAGCTTGGCTCCCAAATCAACAGACAGAGTCCGAACATAAGTCCCCTTGCTGCACTTCACTCGAAACCGAAAGCAGGCTTGTTCATCTACGTAGGAAATCGGACTGGTGCGTTCAAAGCTAAAAATAGTCACCTGCCGCTCTGGTCGCTCCACTTCTTGACCCGCTCTTGCATACTCATAAAGCTTGCGGCCATTTACCTTGACTGCAGAGTACATGGGCGGAATCTGGCGAATCTCACCGGTCATGGACTCCATAGCTTCATCAATGAGAGCTTCTTCTAAAAGCTCCGTCACCGGCATCCGCTCTAGGATGTCTCCGCTGGCATCCTCTGTTGTCGTTGAGCAGCCCAGAGTAATTTCACCTTCGTAAACTTTGCCTTCCTCTTGCATGAACTCGACCAAACGTGTCGCCTTGCCTACAGCAATCGGAAGTACTCCGACCACATCTGGATCCAAGGTGCCTCCATGACCGATTTTCTTGGTTTTTAAAATCTTGCGCAGCTTAAATACCGCATCATGCGAGGTCATGCCCGCTTCTTTTCTTAAGTTGATAATTCCGTTCATTGATTAACTTTCTAAAAATACTAAAACTCTCTTTTGGAAATCCTTATGCTTTTCATAGAGTGCATGGCCACAGTCTGGAAAAATAGTGAGCTGGCTATCTTTGATATGTTGATGCAATTCGAGCGAAGCTTCTATACCTAGAACATCATCTTCTTCTGCTCCAATGATTAGCGTAGGACAATTGATCTTTTCCAGAACTGCTAAACTATCATGTCTTAAGCAAGATATGGCCTGAATAGCAATCCGCTGTTTATCTTTAATGCGACCAAAGATTCCCATTATTCGATAAAGGTATTTAAACTTTCCAAAGGATTTAGCCGTATAAGAGTGACTTGCAATATCCAACATCAGTTCCTTATAGGATCCAGTCTGACTCAACTCAAGCCAGCGAGTAATCCGCTCCCTACCAAGATTATTCAGTTTTGCAGTTGTAACTGTCAAAATCAATTTTTCAACTCTTTCCGGGAAATCTGCTGCCAACCACTGAGCAATCATACCGCCTTGGGAAATTCCTAGAACAGCTTCTGCTTTCAGCCCCAAGACCTCCATAGCTTCAGCTATATCAGTCGCCATATCTCGTGTTGTGTAATTTTCTGGCAATTCATTGACTCGGCTAAAAACATACACTTGGTAAGCTGTTGCGAATTCCCTATAAGATAGGGCAAGCATTTGCGCCATTCCCTTAACAGTCGCCAAACCATCCCCTAGACCTGGGATGATGAGCAGAGGTTTCTTACCTTTTCCAAAGGTCACATAGTCCATGCTCCTATCTTTAAGATGCAGGACATAATTTTTTGCACGATAGACCATATTCAGAATCCTCCCGAAATCTTACTTACAAGAATAGTTCAAGGCCTGTTATTACTTTTTCAAAGCCTCAAACTTAGCTTTCATAGTAGGATTTTTGCGTGTCAGTTTTTTGACAGAGACATCGTCCAGTTTATTGTTAGCTAAGCGCAGCTGGTTCTCGGAAGTCGTCAGGAATTTCTTGATCTCTTCCATCCGGCGGATTGCCTTGTCAATCTCCTCGATGGCCTTGCCAAAGTTGGTCGAAGCAGACTGATAGTTCTTGGCGAAAGCTACTTTAAAGGCATCTAAATCTTCCTCAAAATGCGTAATATCAATATTCTGTTCCCGCACCAAGGCTAGTTCCTGCTTGTACTGGAGCGAGTTAAGCGCAGCATTACGCAGGAGGGTAATCATGGGCAGGAAGAACTGAGGCCGGATAACATACATCTTCTCGTAGGCATAGGACACATCGACAATACCCGAATTGTAGAGCTCGCTGTCAGCCTCAAGAAGTGTCACCAGAATAGCATACTCACAGCCTTTCTCCCGCCGGTCCTTATCCAGCTCTTTGAAGAAATGCTCGTTTTTCTTCTTGGTCGCTGTCTCATCACCTTCATTTTTCATCTCAAACATAATGGAGAGGCTTTCTACACCATTTTCATCCACCTCACGGTAAATGTAGTCACCCTTGCTGCCGGTTCTGGCATCATTGTCCTTGCCAAACTCCGCTCGTGGAAACATAGCCATACGGTTCTTGTTAAACTCGTACTCGCAGTGCTGTTCCAAACTCTCACCAATCATCTTAGTAGACTGCTTGGCCTTGAAATCCTTGTAGAACTCTATAGTCTCATCTTTCTGCCGTAGCTCTACCTCATAGCGCTCTTTGAGCGAGGTCTGAGCCAGCGCTGCTTCCTTTTCTTGCAAAACTAGCTGATTCTTAACCTCGTCTCGCTCTTTTTCCAACGCAGACAAGGTCTTTTGAAGTTGATTTTCATGCTCCAATTGCAGAGTTTTCAGCTGATTTTCCAGTTGCTGGACTTCCTTGTCTTTCTCCTGTAATTGAAGACTAGCTACCTGCTCCGCCTCTTTCTTAGCCAATTCCTGCTGGGTCTCAAACTGAGCAATCTGACTTTGAAGTTCTAAGATAACTTGATTTTGGTCTGCTATACGCTTATCGTAGTTTTTTTCAACTTCTTGCTTTACTAACTCTCTCTCTGTCTCAAATTGACTAATCTTATGATGTAAATCAGTAATTTCCTGCTCCTTCTCTGCTAGGATGAGCTGTTGCTGATTTTGAGCCTCTTTTTTCGCAAGCTCCTGCTGACTATCAAATTGAGAAATTTGATTACGAAGCTCCGTGATAGTCTGATCCTTGTCAACTATAGATTTGTCATACTCTTTCTCAACTTCCTTTTTGACCAACTCTTTTTCAGTTTCAAACTGATCAATTTGGTGCTTTAGTCGACTGATTTCTTGATCTTTTTGAGCGCTGAGAGTCTGCTGTGCATTCTGTGATTTTTGCTCTGCTAAAGCCAGTTCCTGCTCAATCCGAGCATGAATCTCCTTGTCAAACTCCGCTGTCCGCACCTGCGATAAGAGCTCACTGTACTGGCTCTCATTGACTGTAAAAACCTCCCCGCAGTTGGGGCATTTGATTTCGTTCATAGGGTACCTCGTTCAAGACATTTCTATATCTCATTATAACATTCTTCCCTGCAAATGAAAAACAGCAAGCCAAAGGGGCTCGCTGTATCAACTGTTAATCAGCTATCTCAATCCGCCAGCTAGCAGCTGTTTTTCTTTCTTGGATAAACTTGCTGTAGATTCCTTGTTTGGCTAGTAAGTCTTGGTGTTTGCCTTGCTCGACAATGCGACCTTGATCCAACACCAGAATCTGGTCTGCATGCTCAACTGTCTTGAGTCGGTGGGCAATCATGATAATAGTCTTATCGCGAGTCAGAGCCTGAATAGCCTGCATGAGGGCTTCTTCGTTCTCTGGGTCGACATTGGCTGTTGCTTCATCCAGAATGATAATAGGAGCATCCTTGATAATTGCTCGTGCAATGGAAATGCGCTGACGCTCACCTCCAGAAAGACTGGCTCCTCCTTCACCAATCTTGGTGTCATAGCCATCAGGCAGCGAGAGGATAAAGTCATGACAGGCCGCTTTCTTGGCAGCCTCTATCACTTCTTCCAGACTAGCTTCTGGCTTGCCAAAACGGATGTTATTGGCAATGGTGTCCTCAAAGAGATAGACGCTTTGGAAGACAAAGCTGAAATTGCGAATCAAGCTATCATAGCTGTAATCCCTGACATCATGTCCATCCAGACTGATACTGCCCTGTTCCACATCCCAGAAACGGGCAATGAGATTGCAGAGCGTTGTTTTGCCAGAGCCAGAAGGTCCGACCAGAGCAGTTGTCGTTTTTTCTGGAATAGAGAGAGAGACATGGTCAATAATCCTTTTATTTCCATAAGAGAAGCTGACATCTCTCAGCTCAATACGGCTGCTCTTGGGCTCTATATCCTGACCGCTGATGTCCATAGGCTGGATAGCCAAGACTTGATTAACCATATCGACCGACAGATCAACAATGCGTAAGAGCGCTGAAAAACTGCCTACACCATCCAGATTTTCATAGACCATAAAACCACTGATAATCATCATGATAGCCACTAGCAACTCCATGCTGCCATTCAGATAAAAGTAAATTGAGAAGAGTCCCATAAAGAGTCCAGTCAGCTTGGTAATCATACCTTGGAGGGCAATATATGGCGAAGTGACTAGGGCCAGATTGGTATCCAGTCGGCTCTTTTCATCAATCGCCCGCGATAGCTTCTTGCTAGATCGGCTAGCTAGATTGTAGTTCTTGACTTCAGCAATACCTTGGCTGTACTCGAGAACCACTTCGACCAGATTCATATCTGCCCTGTGCTTGATATCCGATACCTTACCCGCCTGCCAGCGCATGAGGCTATTGGGCAAGAGAAAAAGATTCAGCCCCACCAGCAGAACCAAACCAATCCGCCAGTCAAAAATAAAGACTAGAATAGTAATCAAAGCACACGAGAGAAAGCCCTGAACTGTCATCATGACCACCCGCGTCGCTACATCGGATAAGGCTTCCAGTGTATTGGTTGTGACACTGGTGATTTTTCCTAAACTAGTTTGATTGAAATATCCCATAGGCAGATAGCGCATGTGCTGGGCAATCTCAATCCGTTTCTGAGTACAGGTATTATAGCCAGCTTCCGTCTGCAGCATAGTAATTTTCAGTGTAATCCAGATATTAAGCAGAACAGAAATAGCCATAATAACCAAGGACAGCCAAAAAGTCCGCATGGAAAGATTTTTCTCAATCAGCCCCATAATTACTAGGCCAATAGCCGGAATACGCAGGGCGATAATCAAGGATTTGATTACCCCCAGATAGATGGATAGATAAAATTTTCTGCAATCTTCTGGCTGGCAAAAATCAAAGAATTTTTTCAGTATACTAAGCATGAGCCACCCCTCCTTCCAGCTGGTCTCCATCCTTAACCGCTATATGAGCCTGCCACATGGAAGCATAAATCGGACAGGTCTCTAACAGTTCCTCATGACGCCCTTGAGCCTCAAGTCGACCGGCATTAAGGACTAGAATTTGTTCTGCCGTCTTAATGGTTGACAGACGATGGGCAATAACAATCAGCGTTCGACCCTCAATCAGCTTAGCCAGGCTAGACTGGATACGAGCTTCATTTTCCGGATCAGTATAGGCTGTCGCCTCATCTAAGATAATGATCGGTGCATCCTTAAGCATGGCACGGGCAATAGCAATCCGCTGACGCTCACCACCAGACAAATGACTGCCACCAACACCAACGCGAGTCTGGAAACCTTCTTCCAGCTGCAGGATAAAGTCATAACAGCCACACTTTCGAGTAATTTCCATAACTTCTTCATCCGAGGCTGCAGGATTTCCCATGCGGATATTATCCATAATACTTTCATCAAAAAGGTAATTGTCCTGAGTAACATAGGCAATCTGCTGACTGTAATAATCCAGCGGTAACTGGCGGATGTCGACTCCGCCGTAAGTAATCTGACCAGAGGAAACATCCCAGAAGGAAGCCAAGAGTTTGGCAATGGTGGATTTACCTGATCCCGACGGACCGACCAATGCATTGATACTGCCTTCTTTGATAACAAAGGAAATCCCATGCAAGACCTCTTCTTCTGCAGAGTAGCCAAAAGAAACATCTTTCATAACCAAATCACACCCCTGAGGTTTTTCTACCAGAGCAATCGGCCTTTCCAGATTTTCCTTTTCCAAAATAGCAATGACTTCCCCAAAGATAGATCCCACCTTGCGCAATTCGTCCATATAGCTGGCCACCAAAATCAAAGGTGTCAGCAGGCTGAGCGATAAGATAATCATAAGGATGAAATTGCCTGCACTGACGCTTCCTCGCAGATAAAAATAAGTTCCAGCCGGTAGCAAAAAGAGTAAGCCAGAAGGTAGAAAAGCTGTCACAATAGCCATTTCCAGATTGAATTTGCGCATCCATTCGATAAAACAGTCCGCTCCTTCTTTGGCGGCTTTGACAAATTTATCGTAGGAGAATTTCTCCTTGCCAAAAATCTTGATGACCTCAATCCCATTGATATATTCAACAGCCGTATCGTTGAGTTTCTTGGTCTTAACAATGGTATTCTGATAATCAGCTTCGCTGTTAGCCGCCATCCGAATATAGGCCAGAACAGCGATAGGTAGAGTTAAAAGCGAAAACAGAGCCAGCCGCCAGTCAATGACAAACATGGCCACCAAAATCAACAAAGGGCCAAAAAGACCAGATGTAAACTCAGGAATCAAATGGGCCAAGGTAGTCTCGGTCGCATCCACCCGCTCCACAATAATGTTCTTGTAGCTGCCAGAAGACTGATCTAAGACAGTTCCTAGAGGCAAGAGTCGCAATTTCTCGGTCAGACGGTAGCGCATCTCCGCCAGAATCTTAAAGGTTGCTGTATGGGAAAGCAGGGTAGAAATGCCATGAAAACCCCAATAAGCTATCCAGAAAATACCAACCCAAATAGACTGGACCAGATAGAAATTCCAATCCCGGTTGCCAGCCAAGAGCTGATTAATCATATTTCCCACCAAAAAGTAGGGTAGAAAACCAGCTAGCACAGAAGCAAAGGCAAAAGTCAAACTGAGAATAAAATAGAGTTTGTGATGGGAAACAAATTCCCAAATCCAAGCAAAGACAGATTTTTTCTTCATATCAAATCCTTCTTTCATCAATAAACAGGGAGTTTTATGAACCACCAGTTTCCTTTTATTATAAATTCTGACAATTCTAATGTCAAGAGAATTTTAAAAGGCTGAGACAATATTGTCCCAGCCTCAATTTTCATAACAATAAATGATTGATTCGCCAATTCCTTGCTAAAGTAGTCTAGAAAACTATTTTAGCTTGTAAACTGACTGTTCTCAAAAGCGAGTCTTTGTTGTTGCAGATAGTTCTTCCGCAGCAAGTTTCTACTTTATTCGTCAATTAGACTCCACAAAACTTGCCTGACGAAAACTACCTTCTTAGATTCCACTTCACTAGTCCGAGAAATTGTTTGAGGTTTACTGAAAAAACTTGTTTTAGCTTCGCTTTTCTTACTCTTCCTTCTTCTCTAGCTTTTCTCTCTCAAGGCGAAGTTTGCGATTTGGATTAAGCCGATTGAAGAGTTCCTCCAACTTTTTTGCATTCCAGACATCTGCTGCTGAGACAAAGTTCCCATTTTCGTCTCGGAAAGATATTGGTTTATCGCCCATCACAAATCTCCTTAGTCAACAAATTCAAACTCAAATTTGCCGATACGAACCAAATCGCCGTCCTTAGCACCGCGGGCACGAAGGGCATCATCAACGCCCATACCGCGTAGCTGACGGGAGAATTTCATGATGGACTCATCTCGGTCAAAGTTGGTCATTGTAAAGAGTTTTTCTAGTTTATCACCTGAAAGTACCCATGTAGCATCATCATCACGGGAGATTTCGAAGGCTGGTGCTTCTTCATCAAAGCCATAATAAGCTTCATCTTCCATATCCGCTTCTTCATAAAGCAGAAACTCAGGTGTCTTATCCAGCAACTCAGCTGTAGCATCTAGAAGAGTTGCAAGACCTTTCTTGGTCAGACTAGAAATAGGGAAAATCTGCGGCAACTCTTCAAATTCATCATAGTTGGCAGCCAGTTTTTTCTTGAATTCTTTCAAGTTTTCTGCGCTATCAGGCATATCCATCTTGTTGGCTACAATAATCTGTGGCCGCTCCATCAAGCGCAAATTATAGGATTCTAGCTCTTTATTGATCGCTAGGTAATCCTCATAAGGATCGCGCCCCTCACTGGCAGACATATCAATAACGTGCAAAATCACCCGTGTCCGTTCAATATGACGAAGAAACTGGGTGCCTAGGCCTACTCCCTGACTGGCTCCTTCAATCAAGCCCGGTAGATCGGCTACAGCGAAAGATTCCCCAGACTGAGTTCGAACCATGCCCAGATTAGGAACAATCGTGGTAAAGTGATAGGCTCCGATTTTTGGCTTGGCTGATGTAATCACACTCAGAAGGGTTGACTTGCCAACCGAAGGAAAACCAACCAGACCAACATCGGCCAGCACTTTTAGCTCCAGCAGTAATTCTCTTTCCTGACCTGGCTCCCCATTTTCAGAAATTTCCGGAGCAGGATTTTTAGGTGTAGCAAAGCGGATATTGCCACGTCCGCCACGGCCGCCATGCGCCACGATAAATCGTTGACCGTGCTCGATCAAATCCGTAATTACCTTGCCAGTTTCAGCATCACGCACGGTCGTCCCCTGAGGTACACGGACAATCAAATCCTCCGCTCCTCGACCATGCATTCCCTTAGTCATTCCTTTTTCGCCCGATTGAGCCTTGAAATGACGGTTGTAACGGAAGTCCATCAAGGTACGGAGACCTTCATCCACGACAAAAATCACATCGCCACCACGGCCGCCATCGCCACCCCAAGGTCCGCCATTGGGTACATATTTTTCTCGACGAAAGGCCACCATGCCATCGCCGCCCTTGCCAGCCTTGACCTGAATCTTGGCTGTATCTAAAAACATACTCATATAAATTCTCGCTTCTTTTTTACTCTAAAAAAACGCCTTGCAGCGTTTAGGATTAGAAGATTGCGCCGATAGCTGATGCAAAAATTGCACCGACCGTTACAAGTAACATAATTACCACGACCAGCATTGTCAATTTTTCAAATCCAGTTTTTTTACGTTGTCCATTATCTCCAAAAGCCACTTTATTACCTCTTTTACAAATTACTTCTTTTTATTTTAACATGAAAAAGCAGGTTTTTCAAATGGTAAGTGAGAGAAATGTCCAGAAGGCACTTTCAAACCTGTCAATTGCAGACCCTTTCAACTAAGCAGCCAAATGCTAAGAGGAAAGCTAGTCTTCCTTTTTTACAAAGGAAAAATTTCGCACTTTACCGACCTCAAATTCAGATTCCCGACAGCTTTGATAGCTTGCATTGAGAATAGCTCCGATAATCAACAGTTTAGCAATGATGATAAACCACACCATAATCACTACTACAATAATGGAACTGAAAAAGCGAACGTCAACCAGATGATTGACATACTTGTCCATGTAAGCCGAAAACAGATTCAGCAAGGCCATGATAGCGAATACAACAAAAGCGCTGCCCGGCAGAACATAGCGGATTTTGTTAATTTTCACATTGGGCAGAAAATAATAAAGCAAAGCTACAGTAACCAGCAGCAAGAAGTAAATCAATGGCTGAGTCAGATTTTGCAGATACAGATAGGTTCTTTCATCAATTTCCCAAAAATTGCGGATAAAGATCATCGACATATGCCCGAACATAGTCAAAAAAAGGGCAAAAGCAAAGAGCAGCTGGAGCCCCAAGCTGACTACTAGACTGAGCAGACGATGGGAAATGACTCCTCGACTTTTAGCAACTCCGTAAGCCTTATTAAAAGCCTTTTGCAAAAAGTTCATGGACTGTGAAAAAGTCCATAAGGCAGAAAGAATGGAGAAACTCAGCAAACCAGAAGAAGGTTGAGTCAAAACATCTCTGACAATTTTTGCTACTACCTCATAAAAAGTTTCTGGAAGCACATCTTCAATCACTTCCAAAAAGTCGGCTACTGGAATCTGAAAGTAGGGCAGGATATTGACGAGAATCAAAAGCAGTGGAAAGACCGAGATCAGTGAATAATAAGCCACTGCAATACTCGTAATGTCCGTCTCAGCTGATTGATAAAATCCAAAAAAAGCTCCTAAAAACTGATTCTTCCGAACCCTTTCAATCCATTTCTTCACTCCTAGCCTCCTTCAAAAAAGAAGGATTGAGAAATCCCTTCTCAACCCTTGCTGTTTTTAGTAAGTTCCTTCTTCACCCTGACTAGTCAAGATGCGAGGACCGTCTTTAGTAATCACAAACTGATGCTCATATTGGCAAGAAAGTCCGCCATCAAGGGTTTTATGAGCCCAACCTGTTTCATAATCCGTATCAATTTCCCAAGTTCCAGTTGAAATCATCGGCTCGATCGTTAAGACCATCCCTTCCCGCAGACGCAGGCCGCGACCAGCTCGGCCGTAATGAGGAACCATTGGTTCTTCGTGCATAGTTGGACCAACCCCGTGGCCAACTAGATCTCGCACGACACCATAGCCATGACTTTCAGCATATTCTTGAATTGCTGCGCCAATATCTCCAATACGATTGCCAACTTTTGCTGCCTCAATCCCCCGATAAAGGCATTCTTTGGTCACATCCATCAGCTTTTGGGCATCTGGACTGACCTGACCAACTGCGTAAGCCCAGCAAGAATCAGCTACACCGCCCCGAAATTCCACTGTGTGTTTTTTCATTTCAGCGACATTGTTAAAATCTAGCTTAGAGACATCCAATTCGGCTTTATCCACTAAACCAACAACCATGTCAACCTTGATCACATCACCTTCTACCAATCTCTGATGACGAGGAAAGGCATGGGCAACTTCATCATTAAGCGAGCAGCATGTCGCATAAGGATAATCCATGACGCTTCCTTCCACTCCAATCTGTAGGGGCAGAGCATTATCCTCTTTACAACGTCTGCGAACATATTCTTCAATTTCCCACATATCAAGGCCTGGCTTGATCAAATCTCGCAAACCAATATGGATAGAAGCCAGAAAGTCTCCGCTCTTGTCCATCAAGTCAATTTCACGTTGTGATTTTAACGTTATCATTCTATCTCCTGTCTGTAAGTTCTATTTTAAATCTTTTTTCGAATACAAGTCTAAATGCTTTAGTTAATCTTTACAGTAATGGTAGCCTTGGAAACCAGATTAGTCCCCAGAAGCATATCAAAATCAATAATAGCCGTTCGCCGAGTCTGACGAATAATTTGTGGCTGAACATGCAGGAGATCATCAATCTGCACCGCCTGAAAGAAATACATCATCATCTGATCGATGATTAGACTGCGGCCTCTATTTGACATCATCTGTTGCGTAATCCGAGTGATAATTTCCGTCAAAACTCCATTAGCCAGAACCCCATTTTGATCCAACATAAAAGGTTCAACGGTAAAGGAAAAAACATCATCCTGACGGCTAATTTTCTGCCCAACCTGTTCACTGAACGTTGGTAAGCTAGAAATCTGTGCCCGACTCATCTTTTCCATAATATCACGCCGGGTAATCACGCCCAATAAGGTCTGATTGCTACGCACAACCGGAATCATTTCAAAATCTTCCGCAATCATACGCTGGCTGATATTAGCAATATTGGCAGAAAGCCCCGTCATAAAGACTCTTCGAGTCATCACCTTATCTAGAGTTGTCAAAGGCGATTTGTCACCGGCATCCCGCATAGTTACGACACCCACGACCATTTGGTGCTGATTAATAACTGGAAAGCGACTGGTTCGGTTGCGACGAACCAAATCCAAGTAATCCCTCACCGTATCCGTATCGTGCAGAAAACCATATTCATGACTGGCCCGATAAACCTGTTCCACTGTCAGAATATCTGTTTTGATCTGGATATTGGATAAGGCTCTGTTAATCATGGTCGCCACTGTATAAGTATCGTGCTTGGTTCTAAAAACTGGAATTTCTTTACGATTGGCTAATTTTAAAACTTCTGGATCGACTTCAAAACCACCCGTCACCAGCACCGCATTCTCATTTTCAAGCGCCAGCATCTGAATCTGGGTTCGGTCTCCGACAATCAAGAGACCTCCTTCTGTCAGATAACGCAGAATGTTCTGTTCCGTCATAGCACCAATGGAGAATTTATTAAATTCTTTCTCCAAACCATTTTCTCCGGCCAGCACTTCCGAGCCAGTAATATCTACAATCTCCTTATAAGTCAGATGCTCTAAAACAACCTTTTTTGACTTAACCCGAACGGTTCCACTCCTAGGTCTGGTCTCAACAATTCCTTGATTTTCTGCCTCTTTAATCGCCCGATAAGCCGTCCCGTCGCTGACTCCTAAGTAATTTGAAATACTGCGAACACTGACCCTTTTTCCGATTGGAAGATTTTCAAGATAGGCTAAAATTTCCTGGTGCTTACTCATTAAAATCTCCTCTCTCATAGCTATATTCAATATAATCTCGCATTCTTCTTGTGTAGCGATCGCTTCCCTTAAACTGACGAAAGAGCTTAAAACCAGCTTTCTGCGCAACTTTCTGACTCGCTATATTTTCTGCATGCGTGACAATGCTCAGGCGCTTAAAACCAAATTTTGTAAAGGAAAGGAAAACTAGCTCACGGACAATTTCGGTCATCAACCCTTGTCCCCAATAGTCCTTCCTCAAAAAATAGCCTAATTCAGCTTCTTTTTTTATCTCATCCATTCTTTCAAATTTAATAGTTCCGATCATTTCGTTTGTTTCCTTATCACAAATAGCCCATATTCCCAAAGGATTTTTCATAAAATAATTAGCGATAAGATATTCACTTCCCTGCAGATTGCTTTCAGTCGGAAAAATAAACTCGGTGTTTTCTGGATTTGAAGCTATTTTATAAAGAGCTTTTGCATCTTCAAAAATAATCGGACGCAAAAACAAATGCTTCATTTCAATAAATGAAAAAGCTGCCAAATTTGTCCACAAATTCATATGCTTCCTCTATAAAAAATAAGCGACAATCGCTTATTCTTCGATGAGCTGGATATCTGCACCCAAGCTCCTTAATTTTTTAATAATATTGGAATAACCACGCAAGATAAATTCCACATTGGTAATTTCGGTCTGGCCTTCAGCCATCAGACCAGCAATAACAAGCGCTGCACCTGCACGGAGATCTGTTGCCTTTACAGATGCCCCATGTAGCTGATTTGGACCCTCATAAACAATCTGATTGCTGGCTGTAGAAATTCTACCTGACATTTTTGCCAACTCAGCGACATGATTTACTCGTTTTTCATAAATCGTATCAATGATTTTTCCATGACCACGCGCCGTCAGCAATAGTGGAGTAATCGGCTGTTGTAAATCAGTTGCAAAGCCTGGATAAGGAGAGGTTTTAATACTGATTGCTCTTAAATCAGTCTGTTTCTCAACAAAAACACTGTCCTCAGAAATCGTCATCCGAACGCCCATTTCTTCTAATTTAGCAATGAAGCTTTCCAAATGCTCATAGAGGACGTTGTTAATCTGGATTCCTTCTCCAATAGCAGCTGCTAAAGCGATATAAGTTCCCGCCTCAATCCGATCAGGAATGACTTGATGGCGGGTTCCGTGAAGTCTTTCCACACCTTCAATGATAATAATGTCTGTCCCTGCCCCACGAATATGAGCTCCCATATTGTTGAGCAAGGTAGCCACATCAATAATCTCTGGTTCACGTGCTGCATTTTCGATAATAGTCCGACCTTTGGCCTTAACTGCAGCCAGAATTGTATTGATGGTGGCACCCACACTGACCGTATCCATATAAATACTTGCCCCGACTAGCTGTTTGCCACCCGTTGACAGATTCATATAATTTCCATCCATGGTCATCTTTGCTCCCATGGCTTCAAAAGCCTTAAGGTGCAGATCAATCGGGCGGGGACCAAGATCACAGCCACCAGGCAGACCAACTGTTGCTTCACCATAACGTCCTAGCAAACTGCCATAAAAGTAATAGGATGCTCGCAAACTATTGATTTTACCAAAGGGCATCGGCATATTTTTAATGCCGCGTGGATCAATTTCTAAACTATCCTCTACCCGCTTAATACTTGCCCCCATTGCTTCCATGATATCAATCAAGCTATCAACGTCAGAAATATTGGGTACTCCATCAAGAATCACCGTATCATCCGCCAAAATCACTGCCGGAATCAATGCTACGACACTGTTCTTGGCACCATTAATGATCACCTCTCCTTTTAAGGGGCGACCACCATTAATCACAATTTTTTTCATATTTTAAAATAGGTTCTTTCAAATATTCATTTATAATCTATCTTTTCCCATTATACCATAACAGTTTGATTTTTCCTACATCAATATTTTACAATTTAGCTATGAAGGACATTTTTAGAGGAGAAACCCACATCTTGTCGCTGTTAGATTGGTTTTGCCGTTATAAAATATACTCTTAGTTTCTATATTTCTCTCTGATAGATAAGAAAAATCTGAATGAAACATTCAGATTTTAGTTCTATTATACAATAAAAAGTGAATCTCAGTCTTTCCAAAGATTCATAGCACTTAGAAAGTCGTCTGAAACGGTGATATTTTGTGGGCTGGTTGCCTCACGCTCTGCCCGCTTGGCTTCAACCTGAGCCAGACTAGTAATGCCCTCCCGACGCCAGTTACGCAAAATAGCTTGGATATATTTCCAGTTAGCCTTCCCATTAAAAACAGCCTCACGAAGCGCCGCTTTAACTAAGTCAGGATTTGTCTGATCGTCCTGAATCGTTTTGGTCAAATCTTCAATTTCAAAAGGTGTAAGTAAACGGCCCAATTCCTGCTGAAAAGTATCTACTAAGTCTTTCAAAATATTCTGCGCAGTCTTAACAGGCTGCTGATCTCCTGTCTTAGCTGACAAAATCTCATCCAGCTTTTCTAAGGCTGGTGAAGCATCAAAAATTACTTCCGTTTCACCATTCAGCTCGATAGTCTTATACTGCAAGAGTCCTTTTTCAGTTAAATGAGACATGGAGCGATTAACTTCTGTCAATGTCTTGCCAATATTTTCCGCAATTTGTCTCGGTGCAACTTCTTCGAGCGAAGTTGTATTTTGCAGATAGAAAAACTGCCAAACCAAAAAATCATCGCTGGAATCAAAAATCTCCTTGAAATGGAACAAAAGGGCGCTCGGAATAATTAAATTACCGGATTTAAAAGCTGATAAATACGTCATGTCACCTCTTATAAATAAGCAAAAAACGATACATCATTTTCGGGACTCTCCCAGTCAAAAGGAGTTTCCTGATAGACAGCATAATTGACCCAGTTGTTGAAAAAGAGAGCTGCCGCTAGGCTCCAGCGCAAACAAGGAGTCGAATTGACATCGTCATTCTTGAAATAATTTTCCGGAATATGCGGATTTTTCTCCGCTTTAAGATCACGGAAATATTCCTTAGCCAGAGTATCACGGTCGTATTCCATGTGACCAAAGCTGTAGACTTCTCGCAGATCGCGGCTAGCAAGCACAGACAGACCCGCATCTTCTCCATAAGAAAGAATTTCCAGATTTGTTAGATTCAGAATATCTTCTTTTAAAACCTCTGTATGCCGAGAATGGGGAACATAAAACTCATCGTCAAAACCGCGGAAAAGAAGATTGTTACTTGGTGCCGACTGGATATAGACCCCTGATAGTTTTCGTTCCATCTGATGTTTGTCAATACCATATCGGGCATAAAGCGCAGCTTGAGCTCCCCAACAGATATGTAGAGTCGAAAAGACATGAGTCTTTGACCATTCGATCACCTGCTGGAATTCCTCCCAATAGTCCACTGCCTCAAAAGGCAGATGCTCTACTGGCGCTCCCGTGATAATCAAGCCATCAAAGAAACGATTTTTGACCTCATCAAAGGTTTTGTAAAAGGTCTGCATGTGCTCTGCCTGAGTGGTCTTTGATGTATGAGAAGTCATATAAAGAAACTCAATAGTCAATTGCAAAGGCGTATTGGCCAAATGACGCAAAATCTGAGTTTCCGTCACCATTTTCTGGGGCATGAGATTGAGTACCAGAATATTCAGAGGGCGAATATCCTGATGGTCCGCCCGATCGTCATCCATGACAAAGATATTCTCAGAGCTTAAAATTTCAACTGCTGGAAGCTTCTTATCAATCTTGATAGGCATGAAAATATCTCCTTTTGTTTAATATACTCATTATACTCAAAGGAGATATAGTTTTCAATTATACTTTTTCTCTAACTAGATATAGTAATAAGCTATATCTTTAGTAATGCATCAATACCTTGTAGTCATAATTGCCGATTGCTTCGCGGCCCTTCAGCTCATCCAACTCGATAAGGAAGGCACAGCCAGCAACGATACCGCCAAGACGTTCAATCATCTCAATCGTCGCCTTCACTGTTCCACCAGTCGCAAGAAGGTCATCTACAATCAGAACGCGTTGACCAGGTTTGATTGCATCCGCATGCATGGTCAGAGTATCTACACCATATTCTTTGGCATAGTCAGCTGAAACGACTTCGCGAGGAAGTTTACCAGGCTTACGAACAGGGGCAAAACCAACTCCTAATTCAAAGGCAACTGGACAGCCTACGATAAAGCCACGCGCTTCTGGACCAACGATCATGTCGATCTGCTTGTCAGTCGCATACTGTACAATTTCACGTACAGCGTAGCTATAGGCATTCCCATCAGCCATCAAAGGGCTAATATCACGGAAGAGAATACCTTCCGTAGGGTAGTTTTCAATGGTTGCAATATAATCTTTTAAATTCATAATATACTTTCTTTCAAAAAAATTTTTTACTCTCTATTATATCATGTTTTATTCAAAAAGGCTGTAGCAGACTATCAAATATTTTAACATGTAAAATATTTGTAAAATACGGAGGTTTGTCGCTTATTTACCCATGAGATAGTCATAAATCTCCTGCACGGTGCCCAAAGCCATGAGTTCTTGCTCCTTGACCAGGCGCTTGAGGTCTTGATAAATGTGACTGCTGTCAATTTCTTTCTTTTCAGCTTCCTTATTGACTTTCATGACGCCTTCTGTGATGCTGACAAAGCCCAGTTCTTCAAAAATCTGAATCATTTTGACCAAGAGAATGGGGTCAATTTTCAGATAAGCTGCTAGGTCCTTGAGCTTATAGCGAACGTCAAATTCAGGGAACTTATAGATTGTCTTGTAAAGTTTAGCAAATTGCTCACGAGTACCATAACCGGTCAGATAGTAAGGCTTGGCAATCTCATTCTTAAAGTAAATAGCTTCGAAATCTTGAGACTGAAGAATCTTCTTCAAGAGCTGCAAATCATCAGGCAGGTCATAAACCACAACTGCTCTGCTATTTGACAAATCCGGCAATTCCTCTGTGAAACGCAAGACTGGAACCTTGTCAGGCAGCGTCGCATTTTTGCTGCGGATATTGAAAAGCTGAACACCGTCCACACGGGCATCTACCAGCATGAGCTGGAGACTGGTCTGTCCATTCCATTTATTGACAGAGAGGCTGACAGCTAGCTCCAGATTCTTGGTCTGGGCAAACTCTGTCGCCAAGCTTCCTTGCCCAAAAGCTACTACTTCAAAAGATGCATCTTCCTGAGAAATTTTCAGCTTGAGATGGCTATTGCCAGCCCCCATAGTCCGAGCATTGTCCACTTTAAAGTCCTTGAGGTAAAAAAGCGGCTTCTTATTGTCCATACCAAAAGGAGCCAGTTTTTCAAAGCTTTTGAGTGTATCGAGGGTTAGTTCTGGCAAGTACAACTCCTCATCCAAGTGCAGGGCTGTTTTGCCAGTCAAATCTACATCATTGTCTAAGATATAAGCTGTCAAGATATCAGCAAGCTCCAACAGTTTATCTGCTTCGAGAGTCATTCCAGCTGCTCCAGCATGGCCACCAAAGGCTACAAAAAGGTCACGATGGCTGTCCAAGGCCTCAAAAATATTGACCGCTTCAATACTGCGGGCGCTACCCTTAGCGATGCCATCCTCAATATTGAGCACTATGACTGGCTGGTGCAGCTCTTCCAGCAAGCGCCCAGCGACAATCCCTAGCACACCGGGATTCCAGCCTTCCTTGGCCAACACCTGCACTGGTCTCTTAGGGTCCAACATGGTTTGTGCTTCTTCATAAATCTGCTGGACGATTTCCTTGCGCTCGTCATTTTTCTGGTTGATCATGAGAGCAATGTCGCGAGCTTCTTCGTCGTCAAAGCCTGTCAAAAGCTCAACCGCTGGATTGGGATCATCCAATCGTCCTAAAGCATTGAGTCGGGGAGCAAGCTGGAAGCCAACCGTTTCTTCATCCAGTTCATCTGGCTGAATACCAGCGATTTTG
This sequence comes from Streptococcus sp. STC1396, assembly GCF_058933875.1. Taxonomy (NCBI): domain Bacteria; kingdom Bacillati; phylum Bacillota; class Bacilli; order Lactobacillales; family Streptococcaceae; genus Streptococcus; species Streptococcus sp. STC1396. The sequence goes on from NZ_JBZYCU010000006.1 coordinate 65,165, forward strand.
AAGAGCTCCTGAAGTCCTACTCGCTGGGTATTTTTGAGAACGGAAAGTCCGTATTTGACCAGAACTCGATTTTCTTCTGTCAGACTGACCATATCGGCAATGGTGCCAATGGCAACTAAGTCCAAAAGTTCGACTTGGACTTCTTCCAGCAAGGCTGTTGCTAGCTTAAAAGCCACCCCACAACCAGCTAGATGCTTGAAAGGGTAATCCGCTTCGCTATGTTCCGGATGGACAATCGCATAGGCGTTTGGCAGCTCCTCAGGCATGGAGTGATGATCCGTCACGATGACATCCACGCCCAGAGACTGGGCCAGCTCGATAGCTTCAAGGCCAGCCACTCCATTATCTACTGTAATAATGAGCGAGATGCCTTGATTTTCAATAAAATATTTGTAAACACTGCTATTAGGACCATAGCCATCCGTAAAGCGATTGGGCAGATAAACCTGACACTCAGCCCCCAGCTGCTCCAAGGCTTCCTTGACAATCGATGCGGAGGTCATCCCATCAGCATCATAATCGCCGTAGATCAAAATCTGCTCGTAATTCTCAATCGCTGAGCGAATGCGCTCCACTGCCCTCTCCATATCATGCAGGTCATAAGGGTCGTGAAGCAGATCCAAACTAGGTTCCAAAAATTCCTGCAAGGCCTCTTCAGTCTGCACACCTCTCTGATAAAGAAGACTGGCAGCGGCGGGTTCTAGGCCAGCTTTCTTAGCCTTTTTTAAAAATTTTTCGTCTGTAAAATTAGTGGCAAACTGCCAGTCGTATTTTGAGCTAATCATGATAAGTGAAACACTTTCTCCGTTCAATCTTGTCTGAATATTATAACATGAAAAAGCAACAGAACAGAAGAAAAAGGCACGAATATTTCTTCTGTCCCATCACTTTATGATTTATCTTCCTCGCTCGGTCAAAATCTGGGTAAGAGCAATTTGGGTGGATTTTCTCTTACCAGTTAGGACTTCTCCAATCGGCATATCCGACTCACTAGCTTTCTTTCGTCATCCTATTCCCTTTGTAAGTCTTTGCTTCAAGAACAAGCGCTTCCGAGCCAATAAAATGACTTCTGCACTTAGATGAGTTAAGAGCAAAGTTAGCAAAAATACAATCCTTCCCTGCTGCCATTTGGCAAAATCGGTCTTCTGGAGCAGATAAAAAGAGGATTCTATAAAAATTGGATGCAAAAAGAAATATAAAACGCTCAATTCTTTAAGGTGATAAAGACGCCACTTTTGACCTACCTTGGTCCGTAAAACCCAATTCACCAGAAACAATGAAAAAATAGGCAAAGCCAAAAAGAAGTTCTTATCAATTCCTTGGTGAATAAAGACAATCCACCCATCTAGCAGCAAAAGAAGGCCAGATAAGAATAGCTTTTTCCCAAAATTGTCCTTGAAAAGGCTGAAATGACGATAATCATAAAGGAGATAGCCCAAGTAAATAAAAATAGGAGTATAGAAAATGCCATTTCGGGTGGTGAAGAAAACTTTAGCATAGGCATCAAATGACTGGGTAAGCCAGCTATTTGAAAAATAAGCGTAGTATGTCTCAATCGAGCCGATTACATAAAGCAAGAGTAAAAATATCCCCGTCTTTCTAGCACCCCATTTTCTATAAAAATAGTGAACAAGTAAAAGTCCTAAGAGAAAGGCAGGAATATACCAAAGCTGATAGCATAAACCGATATACAAAAGCCCAGCCAATAAGGCTAAAGGAGCATAATGTTTAGGGAGTGGAAGCGACCAAAAATAGGCCAAGGCATAAGGGATATAAATTCCGCTCCACAAAAGATACTGCTTCAAAACCCGCTTAATGTAGACCTTCATTTCCTTCTTCTTAGCCAAGCTGGATTTAAGTATAAAAGCTGAAGAAATTAAAAAGAAAGGGACCGCCATGCGGCCAAACATACTCTTCTGAATAAAATGTAGAGCTTCATGTTCAAAAAGCCTCTGGCAGTGAACCAGAATTACCAAAATTGAAGCCAGATACTGAAATAAACTTAGCATGGCGTAGTTGATCGGCTGCTCAGGCTCTCTGACATTTCTTTCTGCCATAAATAGTTCTCCCTAGGAAGATTGTGCTTAATAAATAGATTTAGTGCTTGCTCAGCCAAACATGCTGAAAGGCGGCGATGTCCCGATAAGGTGATTTGTTGCAGACAGCCAGCTCCATCTCAAGCATCTTTTCAGCCCAGTCAGGGGCCGTTTTGTAGTCATTGGATTGCAGCCCGTAAAAAATCCGTACTCCCTGATAATCCTCAACTTCTAATGGCAGACCTGAGATCATTTCCTGAACCTGATAGACCTTAGCAGCTCCCATGCTGTGGGTTTGATATTCCTGACCTGCCAAAAAATGCTGGGCCTTTTCTGGGTCATTTTCAAAAACCACTGTATGCATAATGCGCCCAACCTCGTGGTGCTTAACCAGAGAGATTTTGCCATTCTTTTTTAAGAGGCGAGAAAATTCTGCTAAATAAAGGGATGGCTCAGATACATACTCTAAAACATTATGGCAGATGATAACATCAAAAGACTGGACTGGCAATGTTTGCAGAACTTCTAGGCTACCTTGCAATTGCTCATAGGAAAAATTCTGCTTGCGCTCAGCAATCATTTCTGAGTTCGGCTCGATGGCGGTCACTTGGTTCTTTTCCGCTAGAAAATCAGCCACAATCCCAAAACCGCTACCGAAATCAAGAATTTTCTGGCCCTTAAGTGACTCTAGAAAGGCAAAAACAATATCATACTGAAGCTTGCCCCAAGGCGCCTGCAGATGAGCCTTGTAAGCTTGTAGATTAGCTGTCATAAAACCTCACTTGTAGTTAAACATATTGGCTGCCATCTTGTCGGCCATTCTTGGAAAAAGTGTATAAAGCTTATGAGCTAGATTGAGAATCCCAGGTAAATTAATTTCCCGCTTCTTTTTGCCAAAGGAGCTGACAATTTTGCTCACTACAAAGTCTGGCTCAAGCATATATTTGTCAACTGCTTTCACATAGGAGCCGTCAGGATCTGCCTGATCGAAAAAGGAAGTTTTGATAGGACCGGGATTTACCGTCGTGACATAGACCCCAAAAGGCAGAAGTTCCAAACGCAGGGCATTGGAAAAGCCAATTGCTGCAAACTTGGTTGCCGAGTAGAGACTGGACTTGCCACTAGCAATGAGGCCGGCCATACTGACGATATTGACGATATGCCCCTGACCTCTCTGCTTCATACGAGACCCAAAGATACGGGACAGATTCATCAGGGCAAAGGTATTGACCTCAAACATGGCCTCGATATCGCTTGAGCTGATTTTGTCAAATTCTTCAAAAATTCCATAGCCAGCGTTATTGACCAGGACATCGACAGGACCGTACTGGCTGTCAATCCGCTCAGCAAAGCTCTCCAAAGCCGAGCTGTCTGTAATATCCAGCTCCACTAGGTCAAGATTGTCATTTTCTCCATAGAGTTTTTCCAGCTTAGCCTTGCTTCGCCCGACCAAAATCAGTCGGTCATGGGGCAAGAGCTTAACCATTTCCTGAGCCAATCCACCGCTAGCCCCTGTGATGATGATGTTTCTCACAATTCAACCTCTTCCAAATCCTTGACCACATGGACATTGTCAAAGACAGCGCTGGCATCGCGACGCATTTGGCTAATGTCTTTCGATAAGAAACGCGCGCTGACATGATTGAGGAGGAGGCGCTTGGCACCAGCTTCCTTGGCTACTTCTGCTGCTTGCATATTGGTAGAATGCCCATGCTTGCGAGCCATCTTTTCATCTCCCTTGCCATAGGTTGCTTCATGGACCAGCACATCTGCTGATACAGCCAAGCGAACGCTGGCAGCAGTCTTCCGAGTATCACCTAGAATAGCAATGGTCTTGCCCGGACGAGGAGCTGAGATATAATCGGCTGCGATAATCTTCGTGCCATCTTCGAGGACGATATTCTGACCGTTCTTAACTTTACCAAAGAGGGGACCAAAGGGAACACCTGCTGCCCGCAGCTTATCCGCATCCAGCGTTCCTTCCAAATCTTTCTGCATGACCCGATAGCCCACACAGAAAATCGTGTGATCCAGCTTATCTGCATAAACAGTGAACTTGTCCGTTTCCATAATCTTGCCCAGACTGTTTTCATCAAACTCATGAAAATCAATCCGATAAGGCAGACGAGAACCAGACACGCGCAGGCTAGACAGGACAAAATTCTTAATACCTTTGGGACCAAAAATCTCTAGGTCCGTCTGCTCTTCATTAGCCTGAAAAGAACGACTGGATAAAAAGCCCGGCAAGCCAAAAATATGGTCGCCATGCAGATGCGTGATGAAAATCTTGCTGATTTTGCGCGGTTTAATCGTCGTCTCCAAGATCTGGTGCTGCGTCCCTTCGCCACAGTCAAACATCCAGACCTCATTGATTTCCTCCAAAAGCTTGAGGACAAGACTGGACACATTGCGGGCCTTGGAGGGCTGACCGGCTCCTGTTCCTAAAAATTGTAATTGCATGTTTTTCTTTCTAAATGATATAAATCATGGCAGAGCGATTCTGCGAGTGATAGTATTTCCTGCCAGCATAGGACTGAGCCAGCTGACTGACTTCATCTTGATTGTAGCCCAGAACCCTCTGGCTGCCATCAGCCAGCTGCTGCCAATCGGTCAAAGCAGTCAGAGCCTGACTATCCACGACTTGAGACTCAGCTTTGAGAGGTGCCATTTTTATTCTCCCAGCTTCTTCGTAGACCAAGTACTGGGGAAAGACTTGAGCGATTTCAAAGAGCAAGTCAGCTGTTACCGGCTCTGGCTTTTCAGGGAATACCAAGCCGACTTCCTCACTCTCATAGCAAAATCCATAGGATTTGCCAGAAAGATTAAGTCTTACAAAAGGTTTGCTTTCTACAAAGCTAGGCTCCGCATTCCACAAGTCCAGCGCTTGGCTGATTTCTAAAAAATAGGCTGTCGCGGCTTCCGGACTTTTCTTTTGATAAAGCTCTGCAAAGTAAGCGTTGATAACGCTGGGCGGCGGTGTGATGAAGCTAAGCTTCTGCTCCTCCGTCAGACCAGCCAATACTTGCTCTAAGTAAACCCTGTCTAGACTAGTAAAACCGCCGTATTTCAGGGCCAAATCAATATAATCAGTCATAAAATTCTTCCAGTTTCCATTTATTTTTCTCGGCAATCCAGCCTGAAATAGCTTCGACGTCGTCTATGTATTCTCGATTTCCGATAATCGCTACTTTCTCTAAATCATAAATCTTGTAAGCTTTAGCCGGAGCTACCTTGATGGTAAAAGGCAAAAAGAGCTCTTTCATCCGCTCCAGCAGGACTTGCTGCAAAACAGCCCTGCTATTGTCCGCCTTAGCCGAAATCAAAGAATAAGGAGTCAAGGTCGGAGTAAAATCCTCAGCCTTGTCCGCTTTGTTATAGAGAGTCAGCCGGGGAATATCCAGCATGTCCAGCTCTTTCATGATGTCCAGAACGGTCTTTTCATGTTCCTCATGATGAGGGTCGCTGGCGTCAATAACATGAACCAGCAAATCGACATTTTTACTCTCTTCCAGAGTGGACTTAAAGCTAGACACCAGCTCCGTCGGCAAATCCTGAATGAAGCCAACTGTGTCCGTCAGAGTGACATTGAGCTGGCCACTGAGATTGATGTTCTTGGTCGTGGCGTCTAGCGTCGCAAAGAGTTCATCGGCCTCATACTGACTCTTACTAGTCAAGCAGTTCATGATCGTAGACTTTCCAGCATTGGTATAACCGATGAGGCCGATTTTGAAAATACTGGACTCCAGTCGCTTTTCACGAACGGTAGCCCGGTTTTTCTCAACTGCCTTGAGCTGGCGCTCAATATCATGAATCTGATTGCGGACACTGCGTCGATTGAGCTCCAGCTGGCTTTCACCAGGCCCGCGGGAGCCAATTCCACCAGCCTGACGGCTGAGCATGATGCCCTGACCAACCAAGCGAGGCAGCAGGTACTTGAGCTGGGCCAGATGCACCTGCAACTTGCCTTCATGACTCCTAGCCCTCATGGCAAAAATATCCAAAATCAGCTGCATCCGGTCAATGACCTTGACCCCCAAACTTTCCTCCAGATTAACATTTTGGCGAGGTGTCAGACGGTTATTGACAATAACTGTCGAAATCTCTTCGGCATCAACCATCTGCCGGATTTCTTCTAACTTGCCAGAACCGACAAAGGTCTTGCTGTCATACTTTTCCCGCTTCTGGCTATAGGAACCAACTACCTCAGCCCCTGCCGTCTTAGCCAGACTTTGCAACTCCTCCATGGATAGGTCAAAATTCTCCGTGTCTGGTAGTTCCACACCGACCAGAAAGACACGCTCTATTTTTTTCTCTGTTTCTATCATTTCATATCCTTACTAAGACTTGGTCAGCCAGCTACTTGTCCAAAAACTTCCTAATGGCTTCCATGACCTGATTTTTATAGTCTGGATTTCCCACCTGATAAAAGGTTACAGACATCCGGTTGCGAAACCAAGTCAGCTGGCGCTTGGCGAAACGGCGGGTGTTCTGCTTGAGCTTGTCCACCGCCTCTTCTAGGCTCATCTGACCTTCAAAGTAGGGGAAAAGTTCCTTGTAGCCGATACCCTTACTGGCTTGACTGGTCGGGGCTTGCTCGTAAAGCCAGCGGGCTTCTTCTAAAAGTCCGGCTTCCATCATCAGATCTACCCGCTGATTGATCCGCTCATAAAGTCGCTCCCGCTCATCATCTAGACAAATCAGCAGAGCTTCATAGTCTGGAAGATTGTTTTCTAGTTGCCCGCCTAACTGAGCAATCTCTAGCGCCCTCATAGCCCTGCGTCGATTTATCTGAGGAATCTCGATACCCAGCTCTGCTATTTTCCCAAACAAAGCTTCATCTGACCAAGTATCCAGCTGCGACCGATAGGCCAGAATCTCCTCGTGAGGGACGGAGCCGCCCAGATGGTAGCCCTCGAGCAAGCTCTGGATATAGAGCCCTGTGCCGCCGCAAATGATGGGAAGCTGTCCTTGAGCTGCAATCTCACGAATAGTCTGAGACGCCTCAGTCACAAAATCATAGGCCGAGTAGCTTTCTCCAACCTCCCGCACATCCAGCAGATGATGGGGAATGCCCTCTTGCTCTTCAGGACGAATCTTGGCCGTGCCAATATCCAAGCCACGATAGACCTGCTGGCTATCACCGCTGATGATTTGGCCATTGAAGCGCTTGGCTACTTCGATACTCAGAGCCGTTTTCCCAACTGCCGTCGGCCCCACTATTACAATTATCTTGGTTTTCATCGTTTTTCCTTGAAAAAATTTTGATTTTTCGTTACTATTAATTATAACATAAATAATAAAAGTTCAGAAAAGGAGAAATCACATGGCTAAAGGATTTGGAAAAGGCGTTCTTACAGGTGTAGCAGGTACTGTTGCTGCTCTTGCTGGTGCAGTCTATGCCTTTAAGAAAAAAGTCATCGAACCAGAAGAACAAAAAGCAGCTTTCATCGAAGAAAATCGTAAGAAAGCAGCCCGTAAACGCGTAGCACACTAAGCTGCAAAATAATTAAAAGAGCTAATCTCATCATTTCCTCTTGGAAAATTTGCCTGAGATTGGCTCTTTTTGCTTTGTAACTGCCAGGAAAAGTTATAAACTATATGGCCATAGCCCAAGCTTATTTCTTCTTTTTCTGTGGAAAAAGTGGCATCCCCAAAGCAGCTATCTTTTCAGCTGGAACCTTCATGCCTTCTTTGATCCATTTGGAAAGCACCGAAACAACCGCAGAACTCCAGAATGAATTCATATAGGAATTAGCTGTCTTTTTCCCACTTTTGCTGCGCTTTTCAAGGAAATCAAAGACCGCCTGCGTCAGCAACTTTTCAAAATTATAATCAATAGCCAGACTGATAACACGCGCCTCTTTCTTGGCTTCCTTAAAAAGAAAAAGCCAAATCTGGTACATTTCTGTCTTGAAATTAAACTGCTCCAGTTTATCGACAATTCCCTGAACCGTATTTTGGAAAATCCCCTCTAGAATTTCTTCTTTGGAGCTATAGTTACGATAAAAGGCTGCGCGCGAAACTCCAGCCCGCTCGACTAACTCAGAGATGGTAATCTTTTTCAAATCTTTCTTCTCTAGCAGTTGCATCAGAGAAATTTCCAAGGATTCCTTTGTAATTCGATTAGATTCTTGGTTATAAGTTTTTAAATTTGCAAGGGATTTTTCTGATATTTTCTTTTCCGCCATAACAATTTCTTTCTTCCTGTATCAGCTGAGAATTAGGCCTTTATATCAAGCCATCTTCATGATATAATTGTAAGAAAAGACATGTTCTTTGTCAATGCCTAAGGTTGATGAGGGGGAGAAAAAATGACTTGGAAAATAATTGCCGATTCTGGTTGTGATTACCGCGAGATTGCTGATTTAGCAAACGATACAAGCTTTAAAAGCGTACCGCTGACTATTCAGGTGGATAGTGAGATTTTTGTGGACGATGCAAATCTTGATATTGATGACATGATGGAAAAAATGTACGCTACTTCAACCGCTTCAAAGTCAGCCTGCCCAAGCCCTGATGACTACCTCAGAAGCTTTGAAGGAGCTGAAAATATCTTTGTCGTGACGATCACAGGCTCCCTTTCTGGTAGTCACAACAGCGCCCAGTTGGCTAAAAAGCTCTTTTTAGAAGAACGCCCAGAAGCTAATATCCATGTGATTGACAGCCTCTCCGCTGGAGGCGAAGTTGATCTCATCATCACAAAGTTAAACGAACTCATCAAAGAAGGGCTTTCTTTTAATGAAATCGTGGAAGCCATCACTCACTACCAAGAAAAGACAAAACTCCTTTTTGTTCTAGCTAAAGTTGATAATCTGGTCAAAAATGGCCGTCTCAATAAGCTGATTGGTGCAGTTGTTGGACTCCTAAATATTCGGATGGTCGGCGAAGCCAGCAAGACGGGGACACTTGAGTTGCTCCAAAAAGCCAGAGGTGCTAAAAAAGCCCTGACTGCTGCTGTCGATGAAGTTCTGAAAGCTGGATATAAGGGAGGTCGCATTATCATTGCTCATCGCAATAACGAGAAATTTTGCCAGCAATTCTCTAGCCTCATCAAAGAAAAATTCCCAGCTGCCGACATTTCATTCCTACCAACTTCTGGACTTTGCAGTTTTTATGCGGAAGAAGGTGGACTCTTGCTGGGCTACGAAATTTAAATCTTCACCTTTTGAGCTGAATGTTGGCATTCGGCTCTTTACTTTTTCGATTTAATTCGCTAAAATAAGAGAGAAAAGGAGTTGATTTCATGGCAAGAGGAAGAGGAACGGCAAGTCCACAGGATAAAGCAGCAACGCTGACCATTTCCAAAAAAATTAAAGAATTGCTCAAAGAGCAAGGAAAAAAACAAATTGAATTATCTAGAGAAACTGGCATTCCAGCGAGCACTCTAACAGGTTATATCAAAGGAACTTCACTGCCAATCGCAGCAAATATAGAAAAAATTGCTGATTTTTTTGCTATTACAGTAGAGGAAATCGACCCCCGCTACCGACTCACGGCAGATATTCCACAGGAATTTACCGAGTTGACTCAGCTCTACCAAGATCTAGACGTGGAAAATCAGAAAGAGATTCTCGCACTAACTGAAAAAAAATTAAAAGACCAAGAATTGGAAATGAAATTAAAAGAAAACTATTTCCCTTACATGGTCTACGAGGATTACTATACTTTTGTCCATAAGAAAGAGCAGGGCGATCTGGTTTGGCTGGATAGAAAAATTGACTATGATATTGCTCTCTGGATCCGCACGGATTCGTTAGAGCCAAAGTATCCGCAAGGATCTGTAGCTCTCATCAAGAATACACATTTTGAATTTGCTGGCGCCATTTATGCTATTGATTACGACGGTCAGACAATTCTGAAAAGAGTCTTCAATGACCCAGCCGGCATCCGACTCATCTCTCTCAATAAAAAATACAGCGATAAATTTATCCCACATCAGGAAGAACCCAAGGTCATCGGCCGTGTCATGGCCGCCTTTATGCCCTTAGATTTGTCAGAGCAAGCACAAAAGCCACTTTAGTAAAATAAAGCGGCTTTTTAATTATCATTTAACGACTCCAACATTTCTTATCTAGACCTCTCATCGTCAAAGAAAAGCTTGTGTATCAACTCTTAAATAGTTTATTTTTTGTTCTCATGAACCAACTCCACAATCTTCTGGAAAGTCTTGCCGTTCCGGATGGTCAGTTGCTTGTAAAAACTAGACTTGAGCAGTTTCTTATGGTAGTTGGACTTGAGGTAATCCGCTTGATCAGCATTGCTATAAAAGAAAGCCGTCTGCCCAAAATGCAGTTGCTCCTTGTCATTTGCCCAACTGCCAGCCAGCTCTTGAACATTCTCCCTGTCTGTCTGCGGCAGATAAAAGAGAACATCTCGCCGAAAAGCTGTTTCATCCTGCCACCAAGTAGGTAGATTGGCTGTTTCTTTTTGAAGCATAGCAGAGCTGATCAGGACAAAAGGCAGAGGAAAATCATAAGACTGACTGAAATAAGCCGTCAAAATCTCCCGAATCCTCTCCTCCTGCTCCTCGCTATCAAAGAAAAGATTACCACTGTTGATGTAGGAAACTGGATTTTCAAAACCCAACCCAGCCAAATCCTTCTTCAAATCAGCCATAACGACCTTGTTTTTCCCGCCGACATTGATGCCACGGAGTAAAAGTGCATAACGCATGTGTGCTCCTTAAAAATATATCTATTATTTCCAAACTAACTGCTAGAGTTTCTAATGTAGATCATCTGTTTTTCTTTCACGCCTTTCCCGAGGTCAATGACCTTTTCCTCGCCGTCAAAAACAAAACCCATTTTTTCATAAAAGGCGATGGCACGTTTGTTATCTTCTAAAACCCATAATATAATCTCTTGATAACCATCCAAAGCGGCAAAAGCAGTCTGCATTAGCTGCTGTCCTACACCCTTGCCATAATAATCTTTTAAGACATACAAGGCGAAAATTTCACCCGCAATCGTAGCTGAATCTTGAAAATCACCGTAGCTAACAAAGCCAACCACTTTAGCATCATCCAAGGCAATCAAGGTATTTTCAGGGTACTTTTGACTATAAAATCGGCACTTATCCAAAGTCATCTGCTCTTGAAATTCCTCAGGCAAAATCTCATCATAAGCTTCACGCCATGTCTGCCAATGAACTCGGGATTTCCCTTCTATCTCCTCAGCTGTTTCCATTACTTTGATAGTGATGACCATTTGTTTTTCTCCTTGATATCCCTAATCCATCGCCTTTATTTCCAAAATCATATCGCGAATCTGTGCAGCCAGTTCGAAGTCCAGAAGTCCGGCAGCTTCTTGCATCTGACCTTCCAGTTTCTTGATCATGTCCTTGCGTTCTTGCTTATTGAGACTTTCGATTTCGACAGTTTCTTCCTTGTCTGGCAGGGCAGCCTTGGTCACGCTGATCAGGTCGCGGATTTCTTTCTTGATAGTCTGCGGTACAATGCCGTGCTCTTCATTATAAGCTATCTGGATTGCCCGACGACGGGCAGTTTCATCGATAGCTCGCTGCATGGACTGGGTCATGGTGTCTGCATACATAATCACATGCCCTTCGCTGTTGCGGGCTGCCCGTCCAATGGTCTGGATCAGACCACGCTCGTTACGGAGGAAGCCTTCCTTGTCCGCATCAAGAATTGCCACCAGACTAACCTCGGGAACATCGATTCCCTCGCGTAGAAGGTTAATCCCAACCAGAACGTCAAAGACACCCAAGCGCAAATCACGGATAATCTCAGTCCGCTCCAAGGTCTTGATATCTGAGTGCATGTACTTGACCTTGATACCCATTTCCTTGAAGTAGTCGGTTAAGTCCTCTGCCATTTTCTTAGTCAAAGTAGTGATAAAGGTCCGTTCGTTCTTTTCAACACGGGCATTGATTTCACCCAAAAGGTCATCAATCTGTCCCATAGTCGGACGGACTTCCACCTCAGGGTCTAAAAGCCCAGTCGGGCGAATGATTTGCTCAATTACTGTCTCGGTCTGTTCATTTTCATAATCACCTGGTGTTGCTGAAACGTAAACAATCTGATGCACATGGCTCTCAAACTCCTCCCGGCGTAGAGGTCGATTGTCCAAAGCTGATGGCAAACGGAAACCATAATTAACCAGCATTTCTTTACGCGAACGGTCTCCATTGTACATGCCCTTGATTTGCCCCATAGTCATGTGACTCTCGTCAATCATAATCAAGAAATCATCTGGGAAGAAGTCGAGAAGCGTATAAGGAGGCTCACCTTCGCTCCGTCCATCCATGTGGCGAGAATAGTTCTCAACCCCATTTGTATAGCCCATCTCACGCAGCATTTCTATATCATACTCTGTTCGCTGTTTCAAACGCTGGGCTTCAAGCAATTTGCCTTCCTTTTCAAAGACAGCTAATTGCTCCTCCAACTCGGCCTGAATCTTGGCAATGGCTACTTCCATGTGGTCTTCATTAGTCACGAAGTGAGTGGCTGGGAAGATGGCTAAATGGTCCACTTCACCCAAAACTCGACCTGTCAAGGCTTCAACCTCACGAATCCGGTCAATCTCATCTCCGAAAAACTCCACCCGAAAGGCATGCTCATCACGAGAAACTGGAAAAATCTCCACCACATCGCCACGAACTCGGAATTTCCCCCGCTGAAAGTCAATGTCATTGCGCTCAAACTGGATATCTACCAGATCATTGAGCAACTTGTCACGGGAAATCTCTAGTCCAGGACGCAAGCTTACCACGCTGTCGGAGTATTCCTTAGGCGAACCCAGACCGTAGATACAAGAGACCGAAGCCACGACAATTACGTCATTGCGCTCCAAGAGGGCAGAAGTCGCTGAGTGACGGAGCTTATCAATCTCGTCATTGACCGAACTATCCTTTTCGATATAAGTATCGCTGGAAGGCACATAGGCCTCTGGCTGGTAGTAATCATAGTAGGAAACGAAGTATTCCACCGCGTTATTGGGGAAGAACTCCTTGAACTCACCATAGAGCTGCCCGGCCAGCGTTTTATTATGGGCAATAACCAGAGTCGGCTTGTTGACCCGAGCAATAACCTGACTCATGGTATAGGTCTTACCTGTACCAGTCGCCCCCATGAGAATCTGAGCCTTCTCGCCCCCCTCGATATTGTCCACCAGCTGCTCGATAGCTTGAGGTTGGTCACCTGAAGGCTCATACTTAGAAATCAATTCAAATTTATTATCTGTTATTCTGTTAATCATCTTTTATTCCTTAACTTGTGCTTCTATCATTTTATCATATTTGACACATTTTCTCTGGGTTTGGGTGTAGGTAGAATGGCCACGCTTTTACCATCGTCTGTCTCTTGTCACACCTCTCGTTAAAAAACATAAAAAAGGCCCAGCTCAACTGGGCGAAATGGTTATTTTTTATAGATCAGCGCCTGAGGCAGGCGATTTTCTTTCTTGAGTGACCAGTAAAGATAGGCAATGCAGCCAATCAAAACGATACTGCTAATAACAGAGCCTTCTGCGCCAAAGGCACCGCCAGAAAGCCAGTCCATAGAAGATTGGGAAGTGTAGTTGAAGACAGAGGCAATAGCTCCTTGACCACTGACCTGGATGCCATAGATATTTCCTTGGACAAAGTTCCAAGCTCCATGCATGCCAGCCAATACCCACATGTTGTCATACTTGAGCATAAGGAAACAAGCAAAGATACCATCCAAAACAATATTAACAATGGAAAGGACTGTCACACCAGGATTAAAAAGGTGCAATGCCCCGAATAGAGCACTAGAAATCAAGATACCAATGAAGATATTTGACTTAGCGCTAACTGCTGGAAAGAGCCAGCCACGAGTAACCAACTCCTCCGCTCCCCCTTGAAGAATCCAAAAAGGAATCAAAGCAAGGATAAAGAGAAATGGTTCTAAGCTAAGCTGTGACCATTCTAGGCTTCCCGTACCCGTTAGCAAGAACAAAGCGACGACGAGCGAAAACTGTGCTGCCCCAATCAGGAAGCCTCTGCCCAGCTCTTTCAGCCATCCTCTCTTAAAGAAGCCCAGACTGGAAAAAGGTCTCTTTTCTCCAAACTTGACCCAGAAAAAAACAACTAGACCAATAAAGAAAAAACTACCCAGCTGAAAAAAGATACCATAATGTCCGACCACTTCCATAACTGCCGTCCGATCAGCTGCTGGATTTGCAAGACCAAGCAAGATCCCGATGATCAGCCCCACCGGAATCATTCCAGCAAATGCAATTATTTCTCCTAAATAGACAAAACCGATCGCAAGTAAAACTGCCAACCAAATGGCCGGTATGTAGCGAGACAGTTTAACATTTTCCAACATACGTGATTTAAACATAAACATGTTCCTTCCTTTTTTTAATTACCATAAAATATTACTACAGTATGCGTAAAAAGCGAAGTATCTTTTATAGCTGCCTGATTAGGATTTGAAAATTTTTATCCTATAAATCAAAGCCCTTGCCACAATCCTCACCTCTGTTCTTTATAAACTTGGTTTTTTGAACAAACGCAATCAAACATAATCTTATTTTTCTTGCCAAGTTTCAATTATCTAATCCTCTTCGCCTTATTCTTCATTGATTCTATAGTATGAAAACAAGTTAGAGAGAGCTATCAGTCCCCTTCGTTTTCTCTAGCAATCTCTTCAATGTTGGCTATTTCTTCGTCTAACCGTTTATCAAATTCCGCCTTATTCTTGAAGGGATAAGAATAAGTCCGCCAAGTGTACCATTTAAGCCCTTCTTCGCCTTTGTAATACCATTCTATCTTGGTTGGCAGAAAATCTTTGTTGTATGTGATGCGCACCTTTGAAAACTGATCTTCTTCCCTGTAGAAGTATTGTAACTCAAATTCGGGTGGATATTTTTCTTTTAATAAGGATTTATTCACCAGCGATTCAGGTGAGCGAGTAATTTGATAGTTTGATTTTTTTATTTCATCAGTTGTAAAATTCGAATTTAAGAGTGCAGAAGAGAACTCAAAGTTTTTCATTCTTATAAAAAATTCTGTTGCATTACTGTTATTAGCTCCTCCGTAAATAGAATTATCTTTTATAGCAGCCTGATTAGGATTAAAATATTTTTTATCATATAGATCAAAGCCTTTGCCATAATGATCACCTTTACTTTTTATAAACTTGGGATTTTGAACTAATACAAAGCGTTTATGTTCAAGAACTTCTCGAGCATTATTAGTGGTCCCAACCATAGTCCTTACTATTAGAATAATCGCTATAACCAGGAGTAGCACCAAGCTTATTCGCATACTCCTTATATTTATTATACTCTGCCACTTTTTCATCTTCGGACATGCCCTTTGTTCTTTCTTGCCAAGCTTCATAATCTTTGTGTCCTCCTCCTTTTACAATATCTGCATACTGGCCGCCCTTTTTACCCAAATCACTTTCAGATTTGAAGATATTCTTGGCTTTTTGCCTGAGCTCAGAGTCTGCCGGCTGTGTAACATCCAATCTATTATGTTGACCGGCATAAATTCCTGTGACTGCGTCATTATTCCCTTTTGATGGACCGTAGTTAAAGGATTCCGTGTTAGCAATTTCATGCAATTCATCATGAGTATAATGTTCTGGATTGGAATCGTATCTACCATCAGGCAATTTATGCTGATCATAGGCATCCCACTGAGTCTCAAATTCTCCTGTTTCGAGATTCACAATAAATTCAACCATCCGAGCATTATTTAAATCTTTTTTTGAACGAACTGTGTTTTCTTTAGGAACTTGCACCTTCATATTGTAAGGACGTGTAAAAAACTCTGTTGCTTTATCATAACGATTGTGATAGTTAGCTCCCGTTGTATAATCAAAGGTAAGTCCTTGCTCCTTGCCGTAAGCCAAGAGTTTTTCATAGTCATTAGCGCCGTCGTAATTATTTCGAATATAGTAAATTGCTTGACGATCCAGATAATAGCGGAAAAGGTGAATCTGCTGACCTAACCCAGATTTATCGTCCTTCAGCGATTTATCCTTAAAAGTCAAAATTACATCTTTTCTAAAATACATCAAAAAATCTCCATGAGGCGCCATTTTATCAGAAAATTTATGAGTTGTACTGGTTAAATGCATAAAATTATATCCATCCACCTCAGCCCCTAAATGTTTGAGAACTAATTCTAATTTGTCTCTGGAACTCATCTTACTTGCTGCATACATGCCTGTGTAGACGTCAGATCCTACTTCCTTGGTCTGAGCATAGAGTTCATCACGTTTATTGTAGAACTCTTGGCCCGTCTGAAGTTTTGCTGTGCTTGATTTAACCTGAGTGACATAACTTTTTACCGCGGTATCATCCCAGCCATCAACTTTCTTCAACTCTTCGGCCTGTTGGCGCAGACCTGTGATATAAGAGTTGTATTCCTTCCATGACAGATTTTGTGGTCGCTCAATCTGATATTTCTTAGCAAAATCACGATTTGCTTTTAGTTCTCCCGTTACTGTCGTCCACGATAAATCCGCAGGAATACTATAGGTCCCTGTATTAGCATCCCAAGAGCTAGCTAGCTGCCCCACACCAGTATCAATCGCTTGCACCAAAGCATCAATATCTCCGAATATTTCAGACGAACTGGCATCAAAAGCTCGGAGTTTATCCAACTTTTCCTGAAGCTCTTTTCGAGCTGCAGTATAGGTGTCGTTCAGTTTCTGCAGTCCCTGTAGCCGTTGAAAACTACCCGGACTAGTGGACTTACTTGTCACAATGGCATCTAGTAAATCTAGATTAGCTGCAAGAAGCTGGTCATAACGCTGAATATCCTCTACCAGCTTATCCTCCTGTAAATCCTCATCCGCAACTTGTGTACGATACTCCTTTGGAAGAGACTGCACATCTATCTGAGTCGCTTCAGATAAGGCTATTCCTGCTTCCTTTAAAGGGACAATGACATCGCTGATAAAAGCTCTAAAAGAATCATAAGCTTTACCAGATAAGGAGGATGCAGAATTCTCCGCTTGTTCCAGAGCCTTCCCCAATTCTTTATAGCACTCCAGCTGGCTTTTAGTCATAATTGTTGTACTCTCGGCCTGGGCATCTAAGCTTCCGCAATAAACTTCAATTCCCATCTTCTTCATCCTCCATTTGGTTGATTCTGATACGCTCGTGATAGACGTCATTTAAATCATCTTCTAACTTCCACTTTTGAAGATTCACTTTATCCAAATCATCAAAGAAGCTTTCAGAAATCATACGCGACTCATGAGATGCCTCTGACTGCAACTGCTCAAAAAAGATTCTGGAACAAGGATAAGTCTCGAAAGAATCCCAGAGCTTTGTTTGTGCATCTGAACAATACCTTTCAAAATCTTCTATTTGATTCTCCAGCAAGCTTTTTTCCTTCAGCAAGCTTTCCTTCTGTCGAAACAGCCGTGCTTCCTCTTTTCTCAGTTCATAGAGCTTCTGCTCTTTATTCACGATTTCGGCCCTCCATCAGCTGAAATCTACTGGCACTAGCCTCATCAATAGCTTGAAATTCCTCTGCAACGCTTTTGATATTGGCGCAAACTGATTGAATAGCAACAGAAATATCCTTAGCCTTGCTTTGAGAAAGCTCTATTGCATGATGTGCAGAATCATTTCCCAAAAGCTTAGTTTGCTCATCTTTATAGACATCTGCAATACTGATGAGTGCCTCTGCCCCAGTTCTCAAAGCAGCCCCTAATTGTTGGGCAATCAAAATATCACTTTTAATTTCCTTCATATAAATTTCCTTCAAACCCACATGTGTGTCTCAATTCTAGCATATTATCCAAGCAAAGTAAAACAGCGCTTAATATTGGCACCGCTTATGCTTTGTGTTAGAAAATATGACATGGAATTCAAAAAATATTTGCCTTTCTCAAATTTTTCTGATATAATCAGACAATATTCTACCAAAGGAGAGAAAGTATGAAGAAAAAAATCATAGCTTTTCTGCTAACATTATTCCCTATCTTTGCCTTAGGGACAACAATTCATGCAGATACAATCAAAATCGTATCTGACACGGCTTATGCGCCTTTTGAATTTAAAGATTCCGACCAAACATACAAAGGAATTGATGTAGACATTATCAATAAGGTCGCTGAAATCAAAGGATGGGATATCAATATGTCCTTCCCTGGCTTTGATGCTGCTGTTAATGCGGTCCAAGCGGGACAGGCCGACGCTATTATGGCAGGTATGACCAAGACTGCTGAACGCGAAAAAGTCTTTACCATGTCTGACACATATTATGACACAAAAGTTGTCATCACAACGACCAAAGCCAATACAATAAAATCCTATGATCAACTCCAAGGAAAAACAGTCGGTGTCAAAAACGGTACAGCTGCTCAGCGTTTCCTTGAAAAAATCAAAGATAAGTATGGCTTCACCATCAAAACGTTTGATACGGGTGATCTCATGTATAATAGTCTGTCAGCTGGAGCGGTTGACGCAGTCATGGATGACCAACCCGTTATTGAATACGCAATCAGCCAAGGTCAAGATTTGAAAATTTCAATGAAGGGTGAGGCTGTTGGTAGTTTTGCATTTGGTGTCAAAAAAGGCAGCAAATACGAATACCTAGTCACTGAGTTTAACGAAGCCTTGGCTCAGATGAAAAAAGATGGCACCTTGAAGGACATCATCAACAAGTGGACTGCTGCTTCCAAAACTTCAACAAATTCAGCAGTACCAGAGACCACAACCAAGTCTGGTCAAAAAGCCACTCCAGTCAAAGCTAAATATACGATTGCCAGCGACTCATCCTTTGCTCCTTTCGTTTTCCAAAATGATAGTAACCAATACACTGGTATTGACATGGACTTGATTAAAGCTATTGCCGAAGACCAAGGTTTTACACTTGAAATCTCTAACCCTGGCTTTGATGCTGCCATCAATGCTGTTCAATCTGGCCAAGCTGACGGAATGATTGCAGGGATGTCTGTGACAGATGCTCGTAAAGAGACCTTTGATTTCTCTGAACCTTACTACACAGCTAACTCTATCCTTGCGGTGACAGAATCAAGCACTATTAGCTCTTATGACGACTTGAAAGGAAAGACCGTTGGAGTCAAAAATGGTACAGCCTCTCAAACCTTCCTCGTCGAAAATCAAAGCAAATACGGCTATAAAATCAAAACTTTTTCAGATGGTTCTTCGATGTATGACAGCCTAAACTCTGGCTCTGTTGCTGCCATTATGGACGACGAGCCCGTTGTCAAATATGCCATCAACCAAGGCAAGAAAATGAAAACGCCAATTAAAGGAACTCCTAGTGGTGAAGTTGCTTTTGCAGTGAAAAAAGGAACCAATTCTGAGCTTATCGAAATGTTCAATAACGGTCTGGCCAATCTGAAAGCAAATGGTAAATACCAAGAAATCCTTGATAAATATCTATCAGCTGACAAAGATGATTCTACGACCGTTGACGAAACAACCATCTGGGGACTCCTGCAAAACAACTACAAACAACTTTTGAGCGGTCTGGGTGTTACTATCGCTCTGGCACTTCTTTCTTTTGCAATTGCCATGGTAATTGGGATCATCTTTGGAATGTTTAGCGTCAGCCCAATCAAAGCGCTTCGCATTATTTCAGAAATTTTTGTCGATGTTATTCGTGGTATCCCACTCATGATTCTGGCAGCCTTCATTTTCTGGGGAATTCCAAACTTCCTTGAGTCTATGACTGGTCAGCAAAGTCCGATTAACGACTTTGTCGCAGGGACGATTGCCCTGTCACTCAATGCCGGTGCCTATATCGCTGAGATTGTTCGCGGAGGGATTCAAGCTGTTCCAGCTGGACAGATGGAAGCTAGCCGAAGTCTAGGGATTTCGTATGGAAAGACCATGCGCAAGATTATCCTGCCTCAAGCAACCAAAATTATGCTGCCAAACTTTGTCAACCAGTTCGTCATTGCCCTTAAAGATACGACTATCGTATCAGCTATCGGACTTGTCGAGCTCTTCCAAACAGGTAAGATCATCATTGCCCGTAACTATCAGAGCTTCAAGATGTATGCCATCCTAGCAGTGCTCTACTTGGTCATCATCACACTCTTGACTCGCTTGGCAAAACGCTTAGAAAAGAGGATTAAGTAATGGCAAAATTAAAAATTGATGTCAACGATTTGCATAAATACTATGGAGAAAACGAAGTTCTGAAAGGTATTACTGCTAAGTTTTACGAGGGGGATGTCGTCTGTATCATCGGACCTTCTGGCTCTGGGAAATCAACTTTCCTACGCAGCTTGAACCTGCTCGAAGAAGTGACCAGTGGAACGATTACCGTCAATGGTTATGATCTGACAGATAAAGCTACAAACGTAGACCATGTTCGTGAAGACATCGGAATGGTCTTCCAGCACTTCAATCTCTTCCCACACATGACCGTCCTACAGAATATCACCTTTGCTCCAGTTGAGCACAAGCGAATGAGCCAAGCTGAGGCAGATAAACTTGGTATGGAACTCTTGGAAAAGGTAGGGTTGGCGGACAAGGCCGATGCCAAACCAGACAGCTTGTCAGGAGGACAAAAACAGCGGGTGGCCATCGCTCGAGGATTGGCTATGAACCCGGACATTATGCTCTTTGACGAACCGACTTCTGCCCTTGACCCTGAAATGGTCGGCGACGTTCTCAACGTTATGAAGGATCTGGCTCAGCAAGGTATGACCATGCTGATTGTGACTCACGAAATGGGCTTTGCCCGTCAAGTTGCCAATCGCGTTATCTTTACTGCTGATGGTGAATTCCTAGAAGACGGTAAACCAGACCAAATCTTCGATAACCCTCAGCATCCACGTCTCAAGGACTTCTTGGACAAGGTGCTCAATGTATAAATGTGACGAATCCTGAAAGTAATTTTTCAGGATTTTTATTGACTTGTTTTGCCCTTTTTGCTAGACTAAAGATAGAATGATTTCGGAGGTACACGGAGACATGAAAAATTAAGTCTATTTTTTAAAGGAAACTTTATTTAGTAGATTTTGTCATGTTTCTGCATATCCGCAGGTCTGTCGTTTTGTGTGCTCTCTAGCTTCCGTTGGTTTTTAGACCAATCCTGTCCTTCCTATGGCAGTATAGGCTGGGAGACCATATACGAAAGACCTGACTTTGACACTCCTGTGTCTTCTTTGTGCAATTAAAAACAGCTCTGCTAAATAAAGCAGGGCTGTATTTTGTGTTATAAAACGAAGGAGACATCTATGCTGCAAATAAAAAATCTAACCATTACCCACTTAAAAGACCTGAAGGAGCTGGTCAAAGATCTGACACTGACCGTCAATCAAGGAGACAAGGTCGCTATTATCGGCGAGGAGGGCAATGGCAAGTCCACCCTGCTCAAGCTCCTGCTAGACGAGCGACTGGTCAGCTCCTATGTCAGCTACAGCGGGCAGATTGATAAGTCCTATACTGCTGCTGTTTACCTGCCCCAGCAGCTGCCTTCAGAGGATGCCCAACTGACCCTCAATGACTATTTCTTTGCTGATTTTGAGACTGAGCTGGACTATGCCAAGCTCTATCGCTACGCTGGAGAGCTCAACTTTGACAGCCAGCGTTTTGCCAGTCAGCAGCAGCTCTCTAGCCTATCTGGAGGAGAAAAGCTTAAAGTTCAGCTCATCAAGAAACTAGCCAGTGATTGGGATATTCTCTTTCTTGACGAGCCCTCTAATGACCTCGATCTCGAAACTCTAACTTGGCTGGAAAACTTTATCAGCCGTAGCCAGAGAACGGTCCTTTTCGTCTCTCACGACGAGCACTTCCTCGCTCAAGCTGCGACCAAGATTGTTCATCTGGAGCGAATCAAAAAGAAACAGGAGGCTAGAACCAGCGTCAAGAGTCTGGACTATGAAAACTACCGCCATCAGCGTCAGGAGACCTTTGAAAAACAGGGACAACTAGCACGGAAAGAGCGGGAAGAGCACGCCAAGACCATGGAAAAACACCGACGGGTTAAGCAGAGTGTGGAGCATACTTTACGAAATACCCATGATTCTACTGCAGGTCGACTGGTGGCTAAGAAGATGAAAAACGTTCTTTCGCAGGGCAAACGATTCGAAAAGGCAGGTGCTGAAATGACCGAAATCCCGACACAGGAAGATGCCATCAGCCTTCACTTCTCAGACATAGAAGCTCTTCCATTGACCAAAAGAATCCTAAAATTAGAAGGCATAAAACTGGAAGTAGACGGACAACAGTTAGCGGAGAACCTGACTCTGGAGGTCTGCGGTCAGGAAAAAATCGGACTGATTGGCGCCAATGGTGCAGGAAAATCTACTCTACTTAAGGAAATATGGAAGATTCTGCGTGAGCGGACAGATCTGCGGGTCGGCTACATGTCCCAGCACTATGGCGACTTGCTGGATGACGAAAGCTCTCCTTTGGACTTTCTAGCTCCCTCTGGCGACAAGGCTCAGGAGGAGAAAATTCTGACCCATCTAGCTAATCTCCAGTTCACGCGCGACGAGGCTCGCCACCCGATTGGGCAGCTTTCCGGAGGTCAAAAAGCCAAGCTCCTCCTACTCAAACTAGTCCTAGACCGCCCTCATGTTCTCCTTCTGGACGAGCCAACCCGCAACTTCTCTCCCACCTCTCAGCCTCAGGTTCGCCAGCTATTGGCCACCTATCCCGGCGCTATCATCGCTGTCTCCCACGATCGCATCTTTCTCAAAGAAGTCTGTCAGAAGATTTATCGACTTACGGATACAGGGTTGGAAGTGGTGGAACTAAACCAATCCTTGAACTAAAATCTATGATTAAATGACTCTTATATTATTTTTAAAGTTACTTTTTTATTTAAGTTTCTTTCCTTACATTTCAAAAAAAGTACAATATTAATGGAAGCCCTATCACTTAACTAGAGATAGAAAGGAAAAAATTAGGAAACTATGTTTCTCTGGCTTAATACGTCAGAACTAACCGATATATCTTTTCGCATTTTACACTACACTAATAACTACGACTCGATACATCATAGAAAATAGATAAGGAGACTCAGCATGCTCAAGAAAGTCACTACATGTGCTTTTATCCTTACTCTAATTTCTTCTGTCCTTATCGGAAGTAATATTATATTTGCAAATGATAAAGGCGAGGATATCCAAGCGAAACCACCAACTCTAGAGATAATGGTAAAACAAGCTTCTAAAAATCCTAATCTCTTGGAAACATTAAATCAATTTTCAGACCAGGATACTATCATTGCCTATCCTGAAAACATGGGTGGTGGGTTTTCTGTTAAATCTGCAGATAGTAGCGAACCTCTAGTCGGAGAAATTCTTGATACTAAAGGCAACAAAGTCGTTTATAGAAACTCTCAACCTGTCACCATTGCCCAAGTAAAAGAAGCGATTCAAAACAAGTAGTACACTAAATCTATCTTTTATAAATATGAGAGTGGGACAGACAGCCATGACGACATAGCCGTCACCCACAGAAACACGAAAATAAAGACAAAAGCCCTCATTTAGAAGTATAATATAAGTGAGGGCTTTGTGGTTGATAATTTCTTGAATATCACTTTCGCGGGACAAACTAATCCACTCTACCGACGAGTACCCCAAAATATCGCCTTGAGCATGAGT
>NZ_JBZYCU010000007.1:0-87049 GCF_058933875.1 Streptococcus sp. STC1396
AAAACGTTTATCGCTGAGTTTCCGGCTGTCTTGTTGGATCAGTTTCCAGTAGCGTTTCAGCGCTTTATATTCGTGCGATTTTCGATCCAATTGATTCATGATTTGAACACGAACACGACTCATAGCCTGACTGAGATGTTGTACAATATGAAAGCGATCGAGGACGATTTTAGCGCATGGAAAAAGTTGTCTAGCCAAGTCATAGTAGGGACTAAACATATCCATTGTAATGACTTTAACGCGGTTTCGGACCTGCCTGGAATAGCGCAGAAAGTGATTGCGAATCGTTACTTGTGTCCGTCCATCTAAGATAGCTAGGATCTTTCTTGAATCGAAATCCTGTGCAATGAAGCTCATTTTGCCCTTCTTGAAGCTGTATTCATCCCAGCTCATGTATTCTGGAAGGTAGTTAAGGTCAGTCTTGAACTTGAATTCTTTCAATTTACGAATGACGGTGGAAGTAGAGACAGCCAAGTTTTCAGCGATGTCGGTCATAGAAAGCCTCTCCATCAGTTTTTGAGCGTTTTTCTTCTTGACGATGGTTGCGATTTGGTGGTTCTTCTTGACTAAGGAAGTTTCTGCGACAGCTACTTTCCCGCAATCCTGACAGCGGAAGCGCCGTTTTCTCAACCGAATCAGCGTTTTGTATCCCGCGCACTCTAAATAGGGAATTTTCGATTCTTTTTGGAAGTCATATTTAGCCATTTTTCCTTGGCAGTGAGGGCATTTAGGTGCAGGATAATCTAGCTTGGCGATGATTTCTTTATGGTTTCCAGCATCTAGAACATCCAAAATCGTAATGTTAGAGTCTTTAATTCCCAGTAAGTTTGTGATAAAATTTAATTGTTCCATAAGATTCTTTCTAATGATGGTTTGCTCACTTTTCATTATAGGTCTTATGGGACTTTTTTTACAACAAAAGAGACTCCATAATCCCTGCGGTGGATTTACCCACTACAGAAATTATAGAGCCACAAAAAGCCAGCCGAAGCCAGCTAATCTGATGCGGAGAGAGGGACTTGAACCCTCACGACCTAAAGCGGTCACAGGATCCTTAGTCCTGCGCGTCTGCCAATTCCGCCATCCCCGCGATTGAGTACCTTACTAGTATAACAGGATGACTCTCCCTTGTCAAGAAAATTTTCTTAATTTTTCAAAAATCTTTATCTTTTCTTGGGTTTTTGATATTTTTGAATGGTTTAACTAGAAAATAACTTCTCTAACTCTGGACAGAGCTAGAGAATCGCATTGTTTCTGAACTCTTTCAAATGCTCTTTTAAATCTCGAAGCATAGCTTTTCTTCCTTGAAAGCGTTCATTTCCTATTAATCGTTGATAATTGTTTAAACCTAACGGATCTAGTCCTGCCTTAAATCCTGCTATTAATTCTCTGAAAGCGACTAGTTCATCCAGGAACATTTCACGTGCCTTCAGTTTATGGCCAATCTCACTGACTTCCTCATAACTCTGTTTGTCAAGTTTGCGTTTTTGACTCTCTTGTTTGCGGATAAGATCATGGATATGATTTCGAAATTTAGTTTTGAAATAGCGATAAAGTTTTTCTTCATCATGCTCAATTCCTTCTTGGCTCAGTTGTAACTCATACAAGACCAGCATTCCTTCTTGCTCCCAGTCGCTGGATTCCCAGAGATGAAGGTAATATTCTTTTTGGCACTTGCGAACAATCCACTTTACTTTCTCATAGCTACTTTTAAAATTCATAGCTCCTCCTAAAATTATATTTTGTTGACTCTAGTCTATAGCAAATTTTAGGAGAATGCTTGAACTTATTTTGAAATGCTACTTTTTATCCTCTTTATGTCATGCCATCCTCTCTTTCTGACATCAAAGGGACTGATGTGAGCCTGCTAATCTGACAGATTGCATTATTAAAAGGCAAGCTAGAAAAATAACAAACCCGTCAGGGAGTCTTTCCTAACGGGCTTTAGTGGGTTAAAAGATTTATTTAAACTCTCTCTTATATTTTTCAGCTTCGGCCTTATTTGCCCATACATAATGACCTGGGCGAATCTCAACCATCTGAGGCGCATCTACCGAGTAATCATGCTGATCTGGATCGTAAACTTTCAATACCTTTTTACGTTCCAAAATTGGATCTGGAATCGGAACGGCAGACAAAAGCGATTGAGTATAAGGATGGATTGGATTGTTGAACAGTTCTTCTGTTTCTGCAACCTCAACGATAACACCTTTGTAGATTACAGCAATCCTATCTGAAATAAAGCGAACCACTGATAAGTCGTGAGCGATAAATAGATAGGTCAAGCCAAGTTCTTTTTGGAATTTTTTCAAAAGGTTCAAGACTTGCGCCCGTACAGAAACATCCAGAGCGGAAATCGGCTCGTCTGCAATCACGAAATCAGGTTGCATAACCAAGGCGCGGGCAATACCAATCCGTTGACGCTGACCACCAGAAAATTCGTGGGGATAGC
The DNA here is from genome assembly GCF_058933875.1 of Streptococcus sp. STC1396. Classification (NCBI taxonomy): domain Bacteria; kingdom Bacillati; phylum Bacillota; class Bacilli; order Lactobacillales; family Streptococcaceae; genus Streptococcus; species Streptococcus sp. STC1396. The sequence goes on from NZ_JBZYCU010000007.1 coordinate 2,453, forward strand.
GTGTTAAATGCTCTGCTAAAAGTCCCACTTCATTGATGATTTCTTTAACTTTCTTTTGGCGTTCTTCTTCATTCTCAAACAAATGATAATTGTAAAGACCTTCTGAAATGATATAGTCAACAGTTGCGCGCTCATTCAAACTAGCAGCTGGGTCTTGGAAAATCATTTGAATCTTACGAATCAGTTCTGCTTCTTCTGATTTAGATTTCTTTCCATTGATTTTTTTACCTTCATAGTAAATATCCCCAGCACTTGTATCATTCAAGCCGATAATGGCACGGCCAATCGTTGTCTTACCAGAACCGGATTCTCCTACCAGCGAAAAAGTTTCTCCCTTGTTAATAAAGAAATTTGCATTTTTTACTGCGACAAATTTCTTACTTCCTTCTCCGAAGGAAATTTCTAAATCTTTAATTTCAACTAATTTTTCAGTCATTTCCTTCCTCCTAAGCTTCTAAGTGATTGAAGCCCATTTTTGAACGAATTTTATCATGCAAGTTATTGATAACTTCTGGTTTTTCAACTTTTGGTGCATTCTCATGCAAGAGCCAAGTCTTGGCCCAGTGGGTCTCTGATACCTTGAACTCAGGTGCCTGTTCCTCAAAATCAATTTCCATTGCATAATCAGAACGCAAGGCAAATGCATCACCTTTAATGGTTGAATAAAGAGATGGAGGGGTACCTGGAATGGAATAAAGTTCTCCATCTGCTGAAGCTAATTGCGGTAAGCTTGATAGCAGGCTCCATGTGTAAGGATGTTTTGGATCATAGAAGACTTCCTCGACCATTCCGTACTCAACGATTTCCCCAGCATACATAACCGCAACTTTATCTGCAATACTTGCCACAACACCAAGGTCGTGAGTGATAAAGATGGTTGTAAAATGATACTCTTGCTGAAGTGATTTGAGCAGGTCAATGATCTGCGCTTGAATGGTCACATCCAGAGCCGTTGTAGGCTCATCACAGATTAGAATATCTGGACGACAAGCTAAAGCGATAGCGATAACAATCCGTTGACGCATCCCGCCAGAATATTGAAACGGATACTCTTCAAAACGTTTTTCAGCATCCGGAATCCCAACTTTCGTCATGTAGTCGATAGCCATTTCTTTGGCTTCTTTACTTGTTTTTCCTTGGTGTTTGACGATGACTTCTGTGATCTGACTTCCGATTGTATTGATCGGATCCAAACTAGTCATAGGATCTTGGAAAATAGTCGCGATTTTAGCACCACGGATGGATTCCCAATCTTTATTGCTCTTTAGGGACGTTAAATCGGTTCCTCTATAATCAATGGTTCCTTGTGCTACACGGCCGTTTTCTTCTAACATTCCAGTAAATGTTTTTGTCAAAACAGATTTACCTGAGCCAGATTCACCAACTAGGGCAAGAACTTCCCCTTCAACCAAATCAAGGGAAACGCCTCGAATGGCTGTCAATACTCTGTCACGAACGTCAAATTCCACGACAATATCGCGAGCAGTCAATATTACATTTTTATTTTTTGTCATGTCTACTCCTATCTATGTGTCCGTGGATCACTTGCGTCGGCTAAGTTTTGACCAACTACGAAGAAGGTCAGGGATACCAAAATCAATGTTGTCAATGGAATCCAGAAAAGGTAAGCATTGGTGGTTACGTTTTGTGAATAGTCAGAAATCAAGCGTCCCAAACTTGGTACTGTTACAGGAAGACCAAGTCCAAAGAAGGACAGGAAGGCTTCGTAAGAGATAAAGCTTGGAAGCATTTGAGAAGTCGTGGTCACGATAACAGACACCAACTGTGGCATGATATTCTTGGTAACAATTTTAAGAGTTGGTGTTCCCAAAGTCCGGGAAGCCAAATTGTACTCCAAATCACGGTAACGCATAATCTGAATACGAATTGTATAAGCAATCCCTACCCAACCAGTGATAGTCATAGCGAAGATTAAGTTCCAGAAACCGGCACCAATTGAGTAGGTCAGGACAATAACAATCAGGAGAGCTGGAATATTTGAAATGATATTGTAGACTTCCATCATGACACGGTCAACTGCTTTGGAAATTCCCCAGATCGCACCGACGATAATTCCGATAATTAAATTGATAACTGTTGCGATAATAGAAATCAGGATGGAATTCCGCGCACCAAACCAAACTCCGTCAAACAAAGATTTACCATTGCTGTCTGTACCGAACCAGTACTCCCCGCTGGGCTTGATATAACGCATGCTAAAGTCATTTACCTTGCTCACATCATTGAAATCGAAATCTGAAAACATTGGATAAATGAAACTCATCAGAACAATGGCTATCAGAATGCCTAGCATCACAATCGTTGATTTCTTCTTAAGGAATTGACGCATAACTGAGCGCCAATATGAATAAGCCGGTGCATCAATCGTTTCAGAGGCAAAATCGTCACGTTTGACAAATTGGAATTTACTTTTATCAATTGTAGCCATTATTTACCTCCTTTAGATGTTAATTTAATACGTGGGTCAAGTACTGTCATCAAGATATCACCTAATAAGAGGGCAAAGATTGAAAGACATGTAAAAATAAATACGAGACCGACTACCATGGAGTTATTAGATGCTTTAACGGAGTCAATCAACATTTTCCCCATACCAGGAAAGGCAAAGACTGTTTCCGTCAGGGTAGCACCTGCAATGACACCAACGATAGAAGCTGGAATACTAGATACCAATGGTACCATAGCATTTTTGAAAATATGTTTGTTAGAAATTTCTTTTTCAGAAAGACCTTTGGCACGCGCAAAACGAACAAAGTCTTGAGACTGCAAGTCAATCATATAACGACGGATCCAGACCGCAGTCCATGGTGCACTCAAAAGACCAAGGATAACAGCTGGAAGAACATAAGAGCGCCAATCGCTTGCTCCCAAAATAGGGAAGGAATCGGGAAGACCGACCGTAGAACCAGCTAAGCGAACAATGTAAACAAGCGCGATAGTTGGCAGTGACATCATGAAAGTCAGGCCCCCAGTAGATATACTGTCAAACCAAGTGTTTTTCAAGCGCGCCATATAAGAACCAAGCGGAACAGCAATCAAATAAGAAATCGCCACACCAATCAGACCGATAATCGCCGAGCTGACAATCATTGATGGATTTTGATAGTTGCTTTGAGTCGCTGTATAGGCATCACCTTCACCGTATTTCGCAATATCTTGTGAATCCGCTTTGCTCGGTGTTTTATACGTCCGAGAATAGATATTAACGGATGAAGTTTTCTTACCTGTTGGAAATTGAACCTCGGAAGATTTTGTTTGTCCTTGACCTTGTGTGATAACCTGAAGCACAGGAATATTAGCATAGGTAGGATAAGAATTTCCTAAATTAAAAGTAATGAAATTCTGGTGAATATATGGGAATTGTCCGTTGAAGTAGAGCAGGTATTTATGTTTCGTACCTGAACCAACTACAGACCAGCCTACTGCTGGGTCATTTTCAAAGCGAATATAACGTTCTAGATTTGGATTGTCTTTATCTTGAACAACATTAGGATGATCAATTTGGATCAGATTAGCATAAAATTCAAATACGCGTTCATAAACTGGAACTTCACGTACTGCATAGAATTCCTTGCTTTCAGAGAATTGATACAGTTTCCAACCATTTCCAATTTTTGCAATATAGTCTTCGTAAATCTTTTTATTTGCATCTGTTCCTTCAGTAGTAACTGCTGGATTCTCTTTACTTGCTTTTTCTTGTAATTCCTTAGTATCGTAATAATCAACATAGCCCATGCGTTCAAAGATGGTATTTTCATAGTTTGCCTTCTTATCTTTCGTAGTAGCTATCTTGTTATAATTGGGGTCTTGTCTAAAAATCAACCTTCTTGGAACCATGGTATAGATGATGGTATAGGTCAGGGTCGTTACCAAGAAAATCGACACGATTGAGCGTAAAATACGCATTAAAATGTATTTTTTCATTTATCGTTTCCTTTAAATTTCAAAAGAACTTTCTCTCGCTATCAGAGAAAGTTCTAGTGAACGATTTATTCTACATGACTTTCGAGATCTTTTTGTGCTTTCGCATTTGACTCTTCTTTTTCTTTCAGCCATTTTTCACGAGCTGAATCATAGTCTTTCTTAGTAACAGCATCTGACTTCAGTTTCATATACTTAAAGTATGTGGAAGACGTCTTGTTACCAGTTTGCGCATAGGCACCAGAGAATGGCTCAACACGTGATAGGAATGGTGCTGCTCCAGGATTTGCCATCAACGGAACAACCAGAGAATTATCTGTCAGCCATGCTTGAGCTGCTGCATATTTTTCGTAGCGAGTTGCAACATCTGATGTTTCTTTGCCGGCTTCATCCACCAAGCGGTCAAATTCTTCCATACCGACTTGTTTAGCTGCCGCATTGTCAGCTCCTTCAAAACCAAGGTAGGTCTTTGTCGTTTCAGCTGCTGTAGTTTTCAAAATGTCCAAATAAGTTGATGGATCTTGATAGTCAGGATTCCAACCAACTGCCGTTGAGATATCCCAGTCTTCGCCAGCAGCATTTGGCGCGTAATAAGTAATGTTATAGAGATCATCTTCTGACATTTGTTGAATATCTACAACAACATTCTCAGCTCCCAAAGTCTTTTCAACAGATTGTTTGAGTGACTGCGCACGGTTAACCATTGGTTTAGAAGTCTGAGCCACTGGAAGATCCAGATGGATTGGGAATTCTACTCCCTCTGCTTGCAGGGCAGCTTTTGCTTTTGCAAACTCTGCTTTTGCCTTCTCAGCATTAAAGAGACCATCTTGGCCGTCGTCTAAGTTAACACCTTTCCACTCATCCCCCAAGGCTGCAACTTTTTCTTCAACAACATCACCAAAGGATTTTTCTCCGACTTGGACAAATGTAGGTGGTACATAAGTATTGCGGACGGCATAAGGAGCACCCTCTTCACCATTGATTTGTGCTGAGTATGATGTACGGTCGATGGCAAAGTTCAAGGCTTGACGGAAGTCTTTATTGAGGATAGCTTTCTTGGTAGCAGCTTTCTGCGCATCTGATGTCTTGCTAGTATGGTTGTAGCTTTGACGGTCAATATTGACACCCATAACTGCTACACCAGCACTTGGTGGCGTGAAGAAGATATTGTCTTTGAATTCTTTTTCCACACCTGCATAGTTTGAGCTGGTCGGATAGAGACGTGCTACTGTATAGACACTGTCTTTGAAACTGCGAGCTAAAGAATCTTGGTCCTGTCCATCAAAATAAGACAATTTGATGGTATCGATATGGACATTTTCCTTATCCCAGTAGTTTTCGTTCTTTTGGTACTCAACTGCTGACTTAGCCGTGACAGACTTCATCAAGAATGGTCCGTTATAGAGAATAGAAGTTGGGTCAGTTGATTGACCAAATTTATCACCTTGTTTTGTCAGGAATTCTTCATTAATTGGCCACATGATTTGTGACGTTGTTTTTGAATTCCACTGTGGTTCAGGTTGATTAAGAGTATATTGAAGGGTATGATCGTCAACTGCTTTGACTCCAACAGTAGAGAAGTCCGTTGTTTTGCCATTCACATAGTCATCCAAACCTTTTACAGATTGTTGAACGAGATAAAGAGCTTCGGATTTCTTGTCAGCAGCGTGTTTCAAACCAGTCACAAAGTCCTGAGCTGTTACATTTGCGTATTCTTCTCCTTCTGAAGTATACCATTTAGCATCTTTACGGATTTTATAAGTATAAGTCAAGCCATCTTTAGACACAGTCCATGACTCAGCAACAGAAGGAACAAAGTTTCCATACTGGTCATTTTCTAGCAGACCGTCCACGCCATTTGTCACGAAGTCAGCTGTAGATGCTTTACCAGATGTCACATAATCCAGTGTTTCTGGGTCCGCAGTATATACATAGTTATAGGCAGTTGATGCACCTTTTGATGAATTTGAACTTGAACAAGCAGCCAAGACTCCTACTGCAAGAAGACTTACTCCAGCTAATGCCAGAACTCTACTTTTACGCATAATCGCTCTCCTTTAGTGAGTGTTTTTTAGATTTATTTAAGATTATATCATATCTAAATTCAAAAGTAAACTTAATTTTCTGAACATTCACGCCAAATGCGTTGAGTTCACTTTCTCTATTGCCACAAAAAGAACCTCATCATTGCATTGCGAATGATGAGATTCTGGAGGCTTTATTTCACATGGTCTTCTAATTCTTTTTGGGCTTTAAGATTAGATTCTTCTTTTTCTTTTTCCCATTTTTCCAAAGCTTTTTGATAATCTGTTACCGTCAAGATCTTATCTTGAAGCTCCATTCCCTTAAATACATAGATATCCCCTTTAATACCTACATAAGAGTAAGCTTTAGTAAACGGCATAACTTTTTGAACCATTGGAGAACCACCGCCAGAGATGGATGGAATCACAACTGAGCTGTCGGTCAACCAAGCTTGAGCAGCTGCATATTTGGTGTAACGAGCATTGGTGTCTTGCTTTTCTGCATCCGCTTGATCCAAAAGGGTCTTGTACTCATTCAAGCCAACTTTAGAAGCGATATCTTGACTTTGACCTTTTGTCAGACCAATGTTATCCAAGATATCCCCTGTTTCTGGGTTAAAGATATTGAGATAAGTAGATGGATCTTGGTAATCTGCTGACCAGCCAGACATGTTTAGATCGTAGTCTTTTTGAGCAGCTGTTTCAGCGAAATAAGTTGAGTTATCAAAATCATCTGTTGACATCTGGTGCACATCGATCACAACATTTTCTTGGCCAAGAGATGCTTCGACAGATTGTTTGAAGGAATTGGTCCGCTGCACCATGATTTTATCTGTCTGATCGACTGGTACATCTAGGTGAATTGGGAATTCAACTCCTTGGGCTTGCAAGGTTTCCTTAGCTTTAGCAAATTCTGCCTTAGCCTTGTCCGGATTGTAAATGCTATCCTGCCCATCAGCTAGTTTGACCCCTTTCCATTCATCACCGTAAGAAGTCAACTGTGCTTCAACGACATCTGAGAAGTCCTTGCCATCCACTTGTACAAAACCAGGAGGCACTAGCAGTGTTCTGATAATCTTAGTTGCACCGTCATTTCCATTCATCTGTGCGCCAAATGATGTACGGTCAAAAGCAAAATTGATTGCCTGACGGAAATCTTTGTTTTGAATCGCTTCTTTGCTGGCAGCTTTTTGTGCATCTGTCTTAGAAGTGTGGTTATATGCCTGACGATTTAGGTTAAAGCTATAGAAATAGCTAGTTGAATTTTGTGGAGAAAAGATGATATTGTCTTTATATTTCTTTTCTACTGAGGCATAATTGGAGCTGGTTGGATAGAGGCGAGCCTGAGTATAGGCACCGTCTGTGAAGTTGCGCACCAATGATTCTTGGTCAGAACCATCATAGTAAGTCAGCTTGACATCTTCGATCTTCACGTTATCCTTATCCCAATAGTTTTGGTTTTTAGAATATTCAATAACAGACTTGGAAGTGTAAGCCTTTAAGATATATGGGCCATTGTAGAGGATACCTGAAGGACGCACCGTACCAAAGTCTTTACCTTCTTTATTGAGGAAGTCTTCGTTGATTGGGAAGAGAATCCCCATCGTCGTCTTAGAATTCCAGTAGCTTTCTGGCTGGTTCAAGGTATATTCTACGGTATGATCATCGATTGCTTTGACACCTACAGTAGAGAAGTCATTATTTTCCCCTTTGATATAAGCGTCTAAGCCCTTGATGGAAGTTTGCACAATTGGCAATGCTTCTGATTTCTCATCTGCAGCGTGCTTGAGCCCCGTTACAAAGTCCTGAGCTTTGACATCAGCGTATTCTTCACCATCTGCTGTGTACCATTTAGCATCCTTACGCAACTTATAAGTATAAGTCAAGCCGTCTTTAGACACAGTCCAGTCCTCAGCCAACGATGGTACGATATTCCCATACTGATCGTTTTCTAAAAGACCGTCTACCAAATTGGCAATAATATCAGATGTAGAAGCACGATTGGAGTTCACATAGTCCAATGTATCTGGATCTGTACTATAGACATAGGAATATGTCTTTGCTGAGCTGGCACCAGAATTACCACAGGCTCCTAAAAAGAGCGCTGATGCAGCAACTAGGCCAGTGATTGCCAACCATTTAGATTTTTTCATGAGCAAATCTCCTTCTCAAGTATTTTGTATTATTATACATTATTTTCAACCAAAAACAAAGAGTAATCTAGGGAATTAGCAAATTTATTTTTCCTATCAAGCCTTTTTAGAGTTGAAATCAAGAGATTGTTAGAAAAAAATTTGAATTTCTCGTCTTCTTTTATAAAAATACGATTTGTTTCATAAATAATAAATCGTCGCAATCTTTTTAAAAATCATTTCTCATACAAGAGCATTTTTTATGATACAATGGAATTAATCTTACGTTAGGGGAAAGAAATGAAAAAATTATTATTGATTTTATTCCTAATCATTGGCATGGGAGCAGCAACTGTTAAAGCAGATGAGTATGACCTCGCCGCCAAGAGTGCCATCGCTGTTGACGCTTCCTCTGGAAAAATATTATACGAAAAAAACTCGACAACTCCAATCGAAGTCGGATCAATTACTCACCTTTTGACAGCTTATTTAGTTTACGAAGCGATTTCAGAAGGGAAATTGAGCCTTGACACTGATGTCGATATTTCCGATTATGCCTATAATCTGACAACAAATCCCTATATTACGAACCTACCTCTTGAGGCCCGCCGCTACACAGTCGAGGAATTGCTGGAAGCATCCCTACTAGTCAGTGCCAACAGTGCTACAATCGCTTTAGCAGAAAAAGTTGCTGGAAGTGAAGAAAACTTTGTCAAAATGATGAAAGACAAACTAAAAGAATGGAAGATCACCGATGCTACCATTTTAAATGCGACAGGCACCGATACCCGATTGCTGGACGGAACAATTGATGAAAATAACACAGAAGATTCAACTGAATCCGCTGAATCAACCGAAACAAGTGAAAAAAAATCCAAAGACAAAAAAGACAAAGACACCGAAAATAAATTCAGCGCTTATGCACTTGCTGTGGTTACCTATCACCTACTAAAAGACTACCCTCAAATTATTGATATCACCTCTAAACCTAAGGGAAATTTTGCAGGAATCGAGCTAGGAAATTACAATCTTATGCTTGAAGGGCTGCCTAGTTTTCGCTCTGGAGTAGATGGGTTAAAAACAGGAGGTTCTAAAAAGGGTGGGGCTTCATTTGTAGCTACCACTACAGAAAAAGGGGTTCGACTCATTACAGTTGTTTTAGGGGTTGAACAGGAAGCCAATGATCCCTATATACGATTCAGCCTTACTTCCAGCCTGATGAGTTACGTCTCTCAAAATTTCGTCCAAACCGTGCTTGTGCAAAAGGGAGAAGCTTATAAGAGTTCCCAAGTAAACATAAAGGATGGAAAGCAGAATACTGAGGTTGCCGTCGCAAGCGAGGACTTCGTTATTATAGAGCGAATCGGTAACCAAGCTGAAGCAAAACTGAAATTTTCTGCTGAACACCCAGAATTTCAAGCACCTATGAAAAAGGGCACTGAGATTGGTACATTGACCTATATAGACCCTGAGCCTATCGGACAAGGCTATTTAGAAAATAAACAACCCTCCATCTCGATGGTAACAGGAAAAAAAGTTGAAAAAGCCATCTTTTTTAAAGTCTGGTGGAATGACTTTGTCCGTTTCGTAAACGAAAAATTATAAAGAACAACCGCGAGTCAAATGATTCGCGGTTATTTATATAGTTTATGGATGTTTAACGCAAACTAGAAAATATCTTTGAAGATTAACTCGCAATCGAGTATTCCGCTACTGTTTAAAAGGTTCTCTGAATCTTTTAAACACTTTGATTAGGCAAAGATTTATCCACAATTTAAAAAGAGTCTAACGTCTTTTTTTAACCAACTGATCCTTCCATTTCATAGCTGATCAGGCGGTTCAGTTCAACAGCATATTCCATGGGCAGTTCTTTAGTGAAAGGCTCGACAAAGCCCATGACAATCATTTCGGTTGCTTCGGATTCAGACAGACCGCGGCTCATGAGATAGTAGAGCTGCTCTTCTGAAATCTTTGAAACTTTAGCTTCATGTTCCAAAGCCACCTGAGAGTTATGAATTTCATTAAACGGAATGGTATCTGAGGCAGACAAGTCATCCATGATAATGGTATCACACTCGATATGGCTGACAGATTTCTTGGAATTCCGAGCAAAAGTCACTTGGCCACGGTAATCTACCTTACCTCCGCCCTTGGCAATAGACTTGGACACGATAGATGAGCTGGTGTGTGGCGCATTGTGGATCATCTTAGCTCCTGTATCCTGATGCTGACCTGCATTGGCAAAGGCAATGGAAAGCATGGTCCCACGCGCCCCAGGCCCATCCAGATAAACTGATGGATACTTCATGGTTGTTTTGGCACCCAAGTTTCCATCAATCCACTCAACAGTCGCATCTTTCATAGCCCGAGCTCGCTTGGTTACGAGGTTGTAGACATTATCAGACCAGTTTTGAATAGTCGTATAACGCATATAGGCGCCGTCAAGAGCAAAAATTTCAACAATAGCCGCATGCAAGCTGTTGCTTGAATAAGTTGGTGCTGTACATCCTTCTACATAATGGACACTTGCTCCTTCATCAACGATAATCAAAGTCCGCTCAAACTGACCTGTGTTTTCATTGTTGATACGGAAGTAGGTCTGGAGCGGAATATCAACCTTGACACCTTTTGGTACATAGATAAAGGTACCACCAGACCAAACCGCTGAGTTAAGGGCTGCCAACTTGTTATCTGTCGGTGACACCAACTTAGCAAAGTATTGTTTAAACAAATCTGGGTATTCCTTGAGAGCTGAATCGGTATCCGTAAAGACAATTCCTAGTTTTTGGAACTCTTCCTTCATATTGTGGTAAACCACTTCTGACTCATACTGGGCTGCTGCCCCAGCGAGGTAAGCCCGCTCGGCTTCTGGAATCCCAATCCGCTCAAAAGTTTCCTTGATCTTCTCAGGTACATCATCCCAGCTTCTAGCCGGCTTATCAGAGGCCTTTTGGTAATAAATCAAGTCGTCAAAATCAATCTCGGACAAGTCCGGTCCCCAAGTCTGCATAGGCATCTTCTTGAATGTCTCATAAGACTTCAAACGAAAATCTAGCATCCATTCTGGTTCATCCTTGGCTGCAGAAAGCTCACGAATGACCGCTTCATTCAATCCCTTCCCTGTCGAGAGAACAGGTTCAACATCGTCATGGAAACCAAACTTGTACTCACCGAGATCAATCGGTTTTGGTTCTACTCTTTCTTCTGACATAATTTCCTTTCACGTTCTTACTTTTTATCTTCTTCAATCGCTCGCTTGAGGGCATTCCAGCCCAAGGTCGCACACTTAATTCGCTGCGGGAATTTGGCAACGCCTGCTAAAAAAGCGGCATCTCCCAATTCTTTCTGGCGACTGTCTTCTTGGCCCTGAACCATCTGCGAGAAGACCTCTGCTAATTCCAGCGCCTGCTCTTTTGTCTTTCCCAGAACCGCATCCGTCATCATGCTGGCCGAAGCCGTTGAGATGGTACAGCCGGAATTTACAAAGGCAATATTCTCAATCTGATTTTCAGCATTAAACTTCACAGACAGACTGATAACATCCCCACAGGTCGGGTTATTGAGAACTACCTGCTCCACATCTTCTAGTTTCCCATGATGATGGGGGTGAGCCGAGTGGTCGGTCACAACCGCCTTGTAAAGACTGTCTAACTTAGAAAGTGCCATTGAAAAACTCCTTTGTCTTTTCTAAAGCATCTACCAGCTTGTCGCAATCCGCATAGGTATTGTAAATGTAAAAACTGGCACGCACAGTCGCTGGTACCTGTAGATAGGTAAGCAAAGGCTGGGCACAATGGTGACCTGCCCGAACAGCCACTCCTTCGTAGTCTAGAGCCGTCGCGACATCATGCGGATGGAGACCATCTAGGTTAAAGGCAATCACGCCCGAACGCTGGGCCAAATCCTGAGAGCCATAAATGGTCAAGCCTTCCACTGCCTGCAGCTTAGGCAATACATAGGCAATCAAGTCCTGCTCATGCTGTGCAATGGCACCCATGCCCAAGTCTTCCAAATAATCAATGGCCGCCGCAAGACCGATTGCTCCTGCCATATTTGGCGTTCCGGCCTCAAACTTCCACGGAAGCTCCTTCCAAGTCGCTTCCTGCTCATAGACAAAATCAATCATTTCACCGCCAAACTCGACTGGCGATATCTGCTCTAGCAGTTTTTCCTTGCCATAGAGAACCCCGATACCAGTTGGACCTGCCATCTTATGCCCCGAAAAGGCGAAGAAGTCTACATCCAAATCCTGTACATCAATCTTCATGTGCGGAATGGATTGAGCCCCATCTACCACCAAAAGCGCTCCTTGCTGATGAACCAGCTGGGCAATCTCCTTGATGGGATTGATGACACCGAGGACATTGGAAGCCTGAGCCAGAGAGACAAACTTGGTTCGCTCATTGAGCTTGGCACGAAAATCTTCCATATCCAGAGCCCCGTCCTTGAGATAGACATAGACCAGCTTGGCTCCAGTCTTCCTACAAGCTTCCTGCCAGGGAATAACATTGGAATGGTGCTCCATGATAGAAATCAGCACTTCGTCACCAGGCTGCAGCCTTTCAGCCGCAAACCGAGCCACCCAATTGAGACTCGTCGTGGTTCCTCGTGTAAAGAGAACCTCTCTGCTAAAAGCTGCATTGATAAAAGCACGAACTCTTTCTCTGGCTGCTTCATAGGCCACTGTTGCCCGCTCAGCTAGTGTATGCACACCGCGGTGGACATTGGCATTGTCTCTAAGATAGTAGTTTTCGATAGCCGCCAGCACCTGCTTGGGTTTCTGGGTTGTCGCCGCATTGTCCAAATAAACCAAAGGCTCATCATTGACAATTTGGTCCAAAATGGGAAAATCTTGCTTGATTGCTTCTGCATTAAATCTGGACATGAAGACTCCTATCTACTTACATGGGACAAGGCCCAGCATTTTATCTTTTTGCGAGAATAATATCGATATTTTCAATCATTTCATCACGGACTTCCTTGACAGGGATTTCCACAATCACTGAGCCTAAGAAGCCACGCACGACCAAGCGCTCTGCTGTCGCCTTGTCAAGACCCCGACTCATGAGGTAGTACATATCTTCTGGATCTACCTGACCGATAGAGGCCGCGTGACCAGCTGTCACATCATTCTCATCAATCAAGAGGATGGGATTAGCATCTGAGCGAGCTTGGTCAGACAGCATGAGAACCCGGCTTTCCTGCTGGGCATCTGCTCCCTTGGCACCTTTGATAATATGGCCGATACCATTGAAGGTCAAGGTTCCTTTTTCTAGGATAACCCCGTGCTGCAGGATATTTCCGATAGAGTTGCAGCCATAGTTAGTTACGCGGGTGTCAATTCCCTGAACCTGCTTACCGCTTGAGAGAGCCACCACTTTCATATCCGCATGGCTGCCCTTGCCATAGAGGTCGCTATCAAAGTCAGCCACGACATTGCCTTCGTTCATAACGCCGATAGCCCAGTCAATCATGGCATCGTTGTCCAGCTTACCGCGACGGCTGATATAAGCTGTTACATTTTCGCCTAGGCGGTCAATGGCTGAAAACTTAATCTGAGCTCCAGCTTGGGCAATGACTTCGACAGTGATGTTGGCTGTTGCTGGAACAGACCCTTTGCCATAAGTTTCTAAACGTTCCAGATAGTTGACCTTTGAGTGCTTGCCTGCGATAATCAAAATATGCTTGTTAAAAGGAACATCGCTTTCGCTGTCCTGATAAAAAATTCCTTCAATCGGCTGGTCAATCTCAACATTATCCGGCACATAAAGCACCGCACCGCTGTTGAAATAGGCCGTATGGTAAGCCGCTAATTTGTCCTCATCATACTTGACTGCGGACATGAAATGCTTCTCCACCAGCTGTGGAATCTCCTCCAAAGCAGAGTGGAAATCAGTGAAGACCACACCTTGCTCTGCCAAATCTGCTGGCAGCTGCTCAAGGACAGTTTGAGTTCCCATTTGGATAAACTTGAGATTGTCTCCGAGAGCCGTAAAATCTGGCACACTGGTCAAAGGCTCGCTATCAGAAATCCGTCCGTCTCCCAGATTCCAGCGGTGAAATTTAACCCGCTCAATAACTGGCAAATCCAGTTGGTCCATCTTGTCAAAAGCCTGCTGACGGAGATTTGCCAACCATACTGGTTCTGCGTGAAGCTGTGAAAATTCGTGAATTAATTCTTTCGTCATGTCATTCTCCTATCTTTTATCAAAGTCAAAAGAATGTTTGACTAAGCTTCCTCAGTGTAGTTGAAGCCCAACTCTTCAGCCAACTTAGCATAGCCTTCTTTCTCCAAGCGGATTGCCAATTCTGGACCGCCAGAAAGAACGACTTTACCATCCATCATGACATGAACCACATCTGGAGTGATATAGTTGAGCAGGCGTTGGTAGTGGGTGATAATCATAGCACCAAAGCCTTCACCGCGCATAGCGTTGACCCCTTTGGACACAACCTTAAGAGCATCGATATCCAGACCTGAGTCAATCTCATCCAAGAGCGCAAAAGTCGGCTCTAGCATGAGCAACTGCAGGATTTCGTTGCGTTTTTTCTCACCACCTGAGAAGCCTTCATTGAGGTAGCGCTCAGCCATTTCTTCTTTCATGTTGAGCAGTTCCATCTTTTCATCTAGTTTCGTGATGAAATCACGGACAGAGATTTTTTCCTCATCTTCTTTGCCAGCATTCATAGCAGCACGGAGAAATTCTGCATTAGTAATACCAGGAATTTCACTAGGGTACTGCATAGCGAGGAAGAGTCCCATACGAGCACGCTCGTCTACTTCCAGTTCCAAGATATTGACCCCATCAAAAAGCACCTCTCCTTGAGTCACTTCATAGTTAGGGTTGCCCATGATGGCTGCAGACAGTGTAGACTTCCCTGTTCCATTTGGTCCCATGATGGCTGCAACTTCTCCTGTTTTCAGGGTCAAGTTGACTCCCTTAAGAATTTTCTTCCCTTCAATTTCAACATGAAGGTCTTTGATTTCCAATACAGACATGATTGTTTTCCTTTCCTTTTTCATACTTTTTGAAGACCAGCTGTTCAATACTTTCTTTCAGATATTTGATTTTCCAACTCCAAATTTCATCAGAAAAGCTAATTTTCGGCATTTTTTAAGATGAAGATCCTCAACGCTGATTTTCATTAAGCATGCTGTTTTATACTCTTTTTAGTATACCAAAAAAAAGCCTGAAAGGCTTTTATTTTGTTTAGAGCAGCTCTTATTGGCGATGTTTTTCCTGCCACTTGCGACGAACCTCTTCACGGTAGGAAGAATTACCTATAAAACGCATAATGTTTAGGAGAGGGGTACGGTTTGGCCCTAAAACACCAACCAATTCTGCTAGCAATTCTACACCCCAAAACAAGCCAAGTATGAGTAAAACTCCACCAATACGGCTCGATACATTGAGCAAGAGAGAAATCATAGCAAAAATCATTGAAATGCCATAAATGACTAAAACAGTTCCTCTATGAGTCAATCCTAGTGATAAAAGTCTGTGATGAAGGTGATGCTTATCCGGAGTATAAAACTTTTGTCCCGATAGAGTTCGGCGAATGATCGCTAAAAAAGTATCGGTAATCGGCACTCCTAAAATAATCATGGGAGTTACTACCGCAACAGCTGTCGCATTTTTCAGCCCTTGTAAGGACAAGACAGCTATCATAAATCCTATAAAAAGGGCACCCGTATCACCTAAGTAAATAATAGCTGGGTGGTAGTTGTAAGGAAAGAATCCAGCGATAGACATCACCAAAACAAAAATTGTCAAAGTTAGAAAGAGATGGTGCCCAGGAAGAAAGAAATAGGAAACAATCCCCATGGTCACCAAAGAAATGATGGAAACTCCGCTGACTAAACCATCCAAACCATCAATCAGATTGACCGCATTGGTAATGGAAATAATCCAAATCACTGTCAAAATATAAGACAACCAAGGAGCAAAATGAAGGAAAGGTCCTCCAAAAGGAATCTTGAAATCATCCAAGCGAAAGTCTGTCAGGAACCATATTAAACTAGCCGCTAAAACAATACCACTCATTTTTAGGGCTGGAGATAGCTCTCTAACATCATCAATCAAGCCCGTAGCAGCAATAATCAGTCCGCCTAAAACAACCGGCCAAACATATTCAAGGTAACTTTGTGCCAAAAGCTGAACTTGAACAATCTGAGGCATAAAAACAAGGGTGGAGACAGTAAAAGCAATAACAATGGCTAGGCCACCACTGCTAGGCATGGGTTTTTTGTTGATCCGCCGGGCATTTGGATAATCGACCGCTCCTATCTTGAAGGCTAACAGCCGAACTAACGGAGTCAGAATGACTCCAATAAAGAAGGTTCCCAGCAAAACCAAAATAAACTTTAAGGGAAAAGTAATCATAGGCATTCAACCTTTTGCAGACTGGAAATCGCATCTGTCACTAATAACAGATAGCCATGCTCTTGCAAGACCGCACGCGTGATAGCTGAGTCTTCCGCAAATTCACGCATCTTGGCCAAAAGCCAAGCTGGATAGCGCTCTGGGAAACCTTCCACATCTACCAAAATCGTTAAATAGTATGCTGAATCATATTTATACAATTCTGAGAGGTCTATTTGATAATCTACTGTTTTAGCAAAAGAGACCGCACTGTTTAAATCCGCAAAACGCAAGATGTAGTAGATATACCGGTCAGCATTTTCAGGTTGAGATTCCTCCCTTACATCGTCAGAAACCGTCTCCTGCTCAGTCTCTACAGCCTCCAAGGATTTAATCGCTTCTAAGTCTTCCTTACTCTTATCAAAAATGCTTTTTTCTAAGGTCTTTAAAAATTCATCCGGAGACATCTGGGATAATTCCGCCATGTCAGGCAAATCGGTCAAGTCTTCAAAATTCAAGTTTTTATCCAATTTAGACTTGGTGACAAAAACATCTACCTTATCTGGCTTAGGCGTCACCCGAAAACTCAACATACCACTGTCAAGGAAACTTTCAGGCATTTCTAGCTCATCTAAGATGGTATAGAAAAATTCCTCTGTTTTTTCTTGAGGGACTAGAAAATCCGCCATTTCCATACCACGTTCTTCTAAGTCTTCTAATTGGATGGTGATTTTAATCGTCGAATCACTAATCTGTTTCATTTCCATGTCGCTACCTCATACTTTCATAGTCTTTCTATTATACTAAAATTTCGCACTTATTTCAAAAAATAGCTAGCAAACTTCACAAAGAAAAGGTCGGGAAATATCCCAACCCATGATTATCCAATAATCGCCTTGATAAGAGCATAAACTATCAACAAAGCTCCCAATCCAATCCGATATTTACCAAAAATAGTAAAATCATGCTTCTTGACATAGTCTGTCAGAAAACGAATCACAACTAAACTGACTCCGAAAGCCACTCCCATCGCTACTAGCAAAAGGAAAAACTGATCCCAGCCTAAAGCATTACCCTTGATGATGAATTTAAGGATTTTCAGGCCGCTGGCACCAAACATAATCGGAATTCCCAGATAGAAGGTAAACTCTGTCACAACGGGCCGGCTGACACCATTTAAAAGACCGCCGACAATCGTCGCACCTGAGCGGCTCGTCCCTGGAAAGAGGGATAAAACTTGGAAAAGGCCGATATAAAGGGCTGTTTGATAGGGAAGCTTACTCAACTCTGTCACAGTTGGTGCTTCTTGCTCCCGCCGCTCCAGATAGATAAAGGCTGCTCCATAGACAATCAGCATAATCGCAACGGATACTAGATTATAAAAATGCGCTTCAAACCAGTCATCTAGGAAAAGGCCAATAAAAGCTGCAGGGAAAGCTGCTACCACTACCTTAGCCCACAACTGCCACGTGCGACGAATTTCCCGCGCAGTTTTACCAGGCTTAAAAGGATTCAGCTTATCAAAATAAATCACAACAACGGCCAAAATAGCTCCCAGCTGGATGACCACATTGAACATCTCCATGAAGGCTGGATTTTCATTTTTATACTTGATAAAATCTTGAATCAGAATCAAGTGGCCAGTGCTCGAAATCGGCAGCCACTCCGTAATTCCCTCAACAATTCCATAAATGATGGATTTCAATATTTCAACGATAAACATATCTAACTCCTAAAACAACTTTAGCACTTATTATACCATATATTGGGGGAGAGGGGAAGTTCTCCCAGAGCCTTTCGCTAGCTTTTTATCAAAAGGCTCCGCCACCTCCGCCTCCGCCTCCGCCAGAGAAGCCACCGCCACCACTACCTCCCGATGAAACCGAGAAATGACTGGCCGTTGAAGCAACATGACCATAATTTGAAAAACTATGGGAACTTGCATAGAAAAGAGGGTGCAGATTATATTGGATATAGCCATCCATCGAAGCATTTCCCAAGGAAATCTGGCGCAGTTTCATCACGCGACTGACACGATCCGCATAACCAAAGAGCGTAGCATAGACCAAGAGACGGTTCCACAGAATGATTCCCTCCACCTCTGTCTTATCTAGGTGAGCAATGTCACGCAGCATATTGGCAAAGCTCTTCCAGAGATAAAAATCGTAGGCTCCTTCTTCACTTAAAATACCATCACGCCGATAGATCTGCAGGTCTTTTATCAGTAGAGAACCCATAAGAAAAGCAAGGCTGCCCAGTGGAATAGAAGACCAGATAATACCATCTAAAGCCAGCAGAAAGGCCAAGAAAGTCAGCAGAGATGTCCCAAAGGAAAGAAAACTAGCAGCCAGCGCTGTTCTAAATAATAATTTTTCTTCTCGGTTTAATGGGCGATAGTGGTTCAGCAAGTTCAGACGTTGAGTCTCCAAGCGTACTTGATCAGACAAGGTCTGTAGATTAGCCGTAAAACGATTTTTAATGCTACTTCCAATTTGGCGGATTCGTGCCTCATCTTTTGCTTTTTTATTTTTATAAAGATCTTCTGAAATCTGATAATCTTCAAACAAATCCGCTACTGCCACTTGTTTATTTGTCCCAAAAGCCATCTTCAGGAATTGACCTTCAAAATCTGACAAACCTTCTTTAGAAAGCAGCTTCAGGACCGGCTTATCGACATCTCCCAAAAGCTGGATATGGCCTCGATCCATCAGATCCAGCAGGCTAGCCTGTACCAGATTTTCAAATTTTAAACAAGCTCGTCCGCCATTTGTCGGATCGACTTCCTCCATATCCACGGCAAAGATATTAGCCGCTAGGACCAGCGGGGCGAGATTTTGCGGAGCTTCATAAAGTCGAGCGTTTTTGGGGAAATTCTTTCTAGGTTGAATCTTAGAACGAAAAATCAGATAACATATTCCCGAAGCTATCAGCAAAAACAAGGCAAAGAGAGGCAGATAAACTTCTCCCGAGCGATGATAAAACTTGGTCTGAGCCACAATCTTCTCTTCAATTTCTTGAAATTTTTTCAGATAGTCAGTTTCCGTCGGATTCTGGGCAACCTGATGTAGGGCCTGCCGATCCCAGTATCCATGCAATTCGACTTTCTTACCACTAGGTAAATGAGAGATCTGAATCCAATAGTCGGCGCCATTCCTCTCTACAACAGTCGGCTGCCCAAAATAGCCTGTATGAGCATACATCTCTGTTGTAGACCAGCTTCCTAGGCCCCAAACCTTAATCCTAACACTTTTAATCTTCTCTTCCCAATCACTGATAGGAGTCCACTTTAGCTCAGCAATATCCTTATGAAGAAAAAGAAGATTACTCAACTTCCAGGTGACTGTTACAGTGACCGTATCCCCTTCTTGGCCCGCATTGTAAATCTTGACCTCATAACCATCTCCTAAATCTGTGATTTGTGGCTCAAAGTTAGACTTTGTGATTCCATTGGTTTTTACGGAAACAGTCGGATCCGAAGCGATAGAAAATCCTTCTGGCATTTTACCAGCAGAGCCCAGCGAAACAATCTGGCCATTGTAATCATCATCAAAATGATAAGTCACCTGCTCTATGTAGGTTGCTGTATTATTAGCTTGGATTTCCAAATCCCCTTGATAGGACTGGATTTGATAGTCCAAAGCCGACACCGTCCCAACAAAGAAAAAACTTAAAAGAAGGACAAAAATTCCAGACAAATACTTTTTCATAACTCAATATCCTTTTTATACTTATCCTATTATAGCATTTTTCTTAAGTAAGGGCTTACTGGGATTGAAAAGCGCCGTATTTTTCGGTAGAATAGAGAAAACAATTTTAGAAGGACTAGGAGAGAATATGAAAAAGTTCATTTTAACCTTATTTACAGCCCTCCTCGTCTGTCTGGGAACCCTCACTGTGGCTCAGGCAGATGACTATCTCCGAATTGGGATGGAAGCGGCCTATGCTCCTTTCAACTGGACACAGGATGATGATTCAAACGGAGCTGTCAAAATCGAAGGAACAAATCAATATGCCAATGGCTATGATGTCCAAATTGCTAAGAAAATTGCTCAGGAAATGGGCAAGGATCCGCTGGTTGTAAAGACTTCTTGGAATGGACTGATTCCAGCCTTGACATCTGGTAAAATCGATATGATTATCGCTGGTATGAGCCCAACGGCTGAACGTAAAAAAGAAATCGCTTTTTCCGACAGCTACTACACCAGTGAGCCTGTTGTGCTGGTCCGAAAAGACGGTGACTACGCCAAAGCCAAGACTCTCGAAGACTTCAAAGATGCCAAAATCACTTCCCAACAAGGAGTTTATCTTTACAATCTGATTTCCCAGCTGCCTGGAGCAAAGCAAGAAACAGCTATGGGAGACTTTGCGCAAATGCGCCAAGCCTTGGAATCTGGCGTCATTGACGGCTATATCTCCGAGCGCCCTGAAGCCCTGACAGCCGAAGCTGCTAATTCTAAGTTCAAAATGATCCAATTCAAGCAAGGTTTTGATGTTAGCGAAGAAGACGCCTCAATTGCCATCGGTATGCGTAAAGGTGACAGTCGAATTGACCAAGCCAATGCTGCCATCGCTAAAATCTCAATGGATGACCAAGTGAAGCTGATGGATCAGATGATCAAAACTCAGCCTGTGGACACCGATACAGACGATGCTGATGATACCTTCTTCAATCAAGTACTGAAGATTTGGAAAGAAAACTGGCCACAGTTTGTACGTGGAGCTGGCTTGACCTTGCTCATTTCCATCACAGGGACAGTTGCTGGTCTACTGATCGGCTTGCTGATTGGAGTTTACCGGACAGCCCCAGTTTCCAAAAATAAAGTTTTAGCTTCCCTACAAAAACTATTCGGTTGGTTCTTGAATATCTATATCGAAGTTTTCCGCGGTACACCAATGATTGTACAGTCTATGGTCATCTACTATGGAACAGCCCAGGCTTTTGGCATTTCGATTGACCGGACAGCTGCCGCTATCTTTATCGTTTCTATCAATACCGGTGCCTATATGAGTGAGATTGTCCGCGGTGGTATCTTTGCCGTTGACAAGGGACAATTCGAAGCGGCTACTGCGCTAGGAATGACCCACGGCCAAACCATGCGTAAGGTTGTCCTGCCACAGGTGGTCCGCAACATTTTGCCTGCAACGGGTAATGAATTTGTCATCAATATCAAGGATACATCCGTCCTGAATGTCATCTCCGTAGTGGAGCTCTACTTCTCAGGAAATACCATTGCAACTCAGACTTATCAGTATTTCCAAACTTTCACCATTATCGCAGTCATTTACTTTGTCTTGACCTTTACCGTCACTCGAATCTTACGTTTCATCGAGCGGAAATTTGACACAGATCATTACACAACAGGTGCCAATCAAATGCAGACGGGAGAATTGAAACAATGACCGAAACAATTTTAGAAATCAAACATCTCAAAAAATACTATGGAGAGAATGAAGTCTTGAAAGACATTTCTCTGACTGTCCGCAAGGGCGAAGTTATCTCCATTATCGGAAGTTCTGGTAGCGGAAAATCAACTTTTCTCCGCTCCATCAACCTCCTCGAAACACCTACTGCTGGCGAAATTCTCTATCGTGGCAAAAACGTCTTGGATGAAAACTATGATCTGACTCATTACCGCGAAAAATTAGGTATGGTGTTCCAAAGTTTCAATCTTTTTGAAAATCTCAATGTGCTGGAAAATACCATCGTAGCTCAGACAACCGTACTCAAAAGAGAGCGTGCTAAGGCAGAAAAGATTGCCAAAGAAAATCTGGAAAAGGTGGGCATGGGAGAGCTCTACTGGCAAGCCAAGCCTAAACAGCTCTCCGGCGGACAAAAACAGCGGGTTGCCATTGCGCGTGCACTTTCCATGAATCCTGATGCTATCCTTTTCGATGAACCAACTTCGGCTCTTGACCCAGAAATGGTCGGTGAAGTCCTGAAAATCATGAAAGAATTGGCTAAAGAAGGCCTGACCATGATTGTCGTGACCCACGAAATGGAGTTCGCCCGTGATGTTTCCAACCGTGTTATTTTCATGGATAAAGGAGTCATTGCAGAGGAAGGCACTCCGCAGGAATTCTTTACCAATCCTAAAGAAGAACGGACAAAAGAATTCCTACAGCGCTTTTTGAAATAAACAATTTACAACACAAGACGGTCAAAACTCAACCGTCTTGTGTTTTTATTTACAAAAACAAAAAAAGCGGGTTTCCCCACTTTTTGAAGATTAGTCTTCAAACTTTTCATGATTTTTGTCGTAGAAATCAATCAAGCCAAGAGCTGTTTCAAAAGAAATATTCTTTACTTTTGCCCGTCCTTGAGCAAGAGCAATAATTGACATTTCACGCGCGTTTGTTTCTTTACTAATACGGTAACCTGTAATTTTTTTGTCACGAACCCAACCAACAACTGATTCTACTTTTTCAAAATTCGATTTAGCCATTTCTTACTCCTCTCTATTTATTTCGATAACTACTATAATTGTTTTTATACAGTTTGTCAACATAAAAAACCATATTCTAACAAATTAAATATTTCTGAAAATTCTTTATTTTGCTTTGAGGGCTGAAAGTATCTGTGTTCTAATACTTTCTACCCCTTCTGGATTCGCTGGAAGGAAAAGCGTATTATTGCCAGGTTTATCTGCAAAATTATTCAGTGTGTCAAGATATTGATTGGTCAACAAAATGGACATGATCTGCTCTTCTGTCAACTCAATATTTGCGCCTTTCAACTCTTTAATAGAATCTGCTAAGCCATCCACAATAGCCTTCCGCTGCTCTGCAATACCAACCCCGTGCAGACGGTCTTTCTCAGCCTCAGCCTCAGCCGCAGTGACGATTTTGATCTTATCTGCTTCCGCCAATTCCTGAGCAGCAACACGCTTGCGCTGCGCCGCGTTAATTTCATTCATGGACTGCTTGACTTCCGCATCTGGCTCAACCTTAGTAATCAAGGTTTTGACAATGATATAGCCATAAGTGGACATTTCTTCAGCCACCTGCTTTTGAACTTCTAAGGCAATCTCGTCTTTCTTTTCAAAGAGCTCGTCTAAGGTCAGTTTAGGAACAGAAGAACGCAGGGCATCTTCGATGTAAGACTTAATCTGTGCTTCTGGCCGCATGAGTTTATAGTAAGCATCTGTGACATTGTGTTCATTTACCCGATACTGGGTCGCAACATTCATGGTCACAAAGACATTGTCCTGAGTCTTGGTCTCAACAATGATGTCACTCTGCAACAAACGCAACTGGACACGAGCGGCAATTTTGTCAATTCCCAAAGGCAAACGGATATTCATCCCACTTGTGCTGGTCTTGTGGTAACGTCCAAAACGCTCAATGATGGCAACAGACTGCTGACGCACAACGTAGAGCGAGCTGAGGACTAGTATTCCAAAGAGAACCAAGAGAATGAGAAAGAAGAAAAAGAATAGACTTAAAAACATAATCACATCTCCTTAATTTAATATAGTATATTCTAGCACACTCCTCAATCGCTTGCAATTAAAAAGCAGAGTTTTGCTAAAATATCTTTAGATTCAGACCAACATATTATAAAGAGTTTCATTTCCGTTCAGATTGATGAAGGATGGGTCAAACTGCTCAATTCGATTAATCAGTGCAGCATAGTCATACTTGTTTGCCAGTGCAATCCCAATCAAGACTGGACCAGTTCCTTTGCTAGCCCGCTTGATATATTCAAATCGGGTGATATCATCATTTGGCCCTAAAATATCATTTACAAATTCACGTAAGGCACCTGGTCGCTGCGGGAAGTTTACCACAAAGTAGTGTTTAATCCCATCATAAATAAGGGCACGCTCTTCCATCTCCGGCATACGGTTAATGTCATTATTACCGCCCGAAATGATACAGCAAATCGTTTTTCCTTTGATATATTCACGCAACACTTCCAAGGCTGCTACACTTGCTGCCCCTGCTGGCTCTGCTACGATTCCCTGCTTCGAATAAAGGTCGATCAGCGTTTCTGAAATCAGACCTTCATCGACGCCGATAAGGGTTTCGACATTTTTTTGCGTTACTTCGTAAGTCAAAGAGCCGACTTTCTGCACCGCAATGCCATCCGCAAATTTATCAATTTCTTTAAGTTTGACTGGACCGCCTGCATCGAAAGCAGCCTTCATGCTACGGGCTCCATTGGCCTCTACTCCAATAATCTCAATCTGTGGCTGGGTCTCCTTAATATAAGTGGATACCCCCGCGATGAGACCACCGCCACCTACTGGCACAAAAACTAGGTCTAAATCAATGGATTCTCGAGCCGCATCATCTAAGATTTCATAGCCAACCGTTCCCTGACCAGCCTGAACATGAACATTATCAAAAGGATCGATAAAGGTCCGATTCTCTACTCGGGTAAATTCCATGGCTGCCCGAGCAGAAGCATCAAAAGTGTCACCTACTAGCTTGATAGTCACAAAGTCCCCACCAAAAAAGCGAACCTGACTAATTTTCTGCTGAGGAGTCGTAATGGGCATAAAAATTGTCGCTGGAATTTTCATTTCATTACAAGTATAAGCTACTCCCTGAGCATGATTACCCGCAGAAGCACAAACAACTCCACGTTCGCGTTCCTCCTTGCTCAACTGAGAAATGGCATAATAGGCTCCACGGATTTTGAAGGAGCGCACACGTTGAGAATTTTCTTTTTTTAGATAAATCTTGGCTCCATACTTCTCCGACAAATAATGGTCATAATCAAGCGGCGTATTGACAACGACATCTTTTAGTACCTTATGGGCACGGATGATATCTTTTGCTGTTAACATTCCTTTTCCTTTCCAAATAGGTTAAACAAACTCAGCTGGCTTGCCAGCTGAGTTTCCCACACGATCTTAGTTGTAGATTTTGAAAGCATCGTCATCGTTTTTACCAACGAATGGCATCGCTTTACGCAATTCAGCACCGACTTTTTCAATTTCAAGGTTAGCCGCTTGTTCGCGATAAGCAGTCAATTTCGGACGACCTGCCTTGTAGTCGTTTACAAAGTCGTTTGCGAATTTACCATTTTGGATGTCAGCAAGAACAGCCTTCATGTTTTCTTTAACTTGCTCTGTAATCACGCGCGGACCAGATACATAATCACCATATTCAGCTGTGTTTGAGATGGATTGGCGCATCTTCTTGAAACCACCTTCGTAGATCAAGTCAACGATGAGTTTCATTTCGTGAAGAACTTCAAAGTAAGCCAATTCTGGTGCATAGCCAGCTTCGGTCAAGACTTCAAATCCAGCTTCAATCAGGGCAGTCAAGCCACCGCAGAGAACGGCTTGTTCACCAAAGAGATCTTCTTCTGTTTCTTCTTTATAAGTTGTTTCAAGAAGTCCAACACGGGCACAACCAACACCCTTACACCAATCCATGGCGATGTCTTTAGCATTTCCAGTCGCATCTTGGTAAACTGCATACAGAGCAGGCACACCAAAGCCTTCTTCAAAGGTACGGCGCACCAAGTGACCAGGTCCCTTAGGAGCACACATGAAGACATCTACATCAGCAGGAACCTTGATAAATTCAAAATGGATATTGAAGCCATGTGCAAAACCAACAGCATTACCAGCCTCCAAATTTGGAGCGATTTCCGCTTCATAAAGCTCTTGTTGGATTTCGTCTGGCGCCAAGATCATGATGACATCAGCCAATTTAGCCGCTTCTGCTACTGTATAAGTCTCAAAGCCATCTTCTTTAGCCTTGTCAAATGACTTACCTGGACGCACACCGATAATCACATCATGGCCAGTATCACGCAAGTTTTGCGCATGGGCATGACCTTGTGAACCATAGCCAATCACGGCAATTTTCTTACCGTCAAGTGCTGCTACTTTTACATCTTTTTCATATTCCATTGTTACTGCCATCTTTTACACTCTTTTCTATCTTTTATTTGCCTTTTTAGGCTGTTATAACGGAGTCATTAGTAAGGTTAGTCTCTCGTAAAACCGATTGCTCCAGTCCGAGCAATGTTGCGGATACCATAAGGACGGATGACACGAAGCAAGGCCTCGCTTTTTTCAGCATCCCCTGTCATTTGAATAGTGATGGAACTCGGTGCGACATCCACGACTGTTGCACGGAAAGGCTGAATAATCGCTAACAGCTCTGCCCGTTTATCTGCAGGAGCCGAGACCTTAACGAGAATCACTTCGCGCTCTAAATGTGGATGGTCGGTGATGTCTCGAACACGGATCACATCAATTTGACGGTTAAGCTGCTTGATAATCTGCTCCACTTCAGCCAGAGAAGCCACATCGATTATAATGGTAATCCGAGAAACATCAGGAGTCTCTGTCGGACCGACTGAGATACTTTCAATATTAACCTGACGCCGAGAAAGGACACCTGTGAAACGATTCAAAACGCCTGAACGGTTTTGGAGTTTAGCTGTTAACATTCTACGCATTAAACTTCACCCCCAACATTTCATGATTGCTCTTGCCAGCTGGCACCATTGGAAGCACGTGCTCTTTGCGGGAAATATCTACTTCGATAAACATCGGCACATCTTCTCGGATGACTTCCAAATCTTGAGTAATGGTTTCTGGATTGTTAAACTTATAAGATTTAACGCCATAAGCCTGAGCCATTAATTGAAAGTCTGGAAGGCTGTCAAAAACTGATTCCGACGTTCTGCCTTCATAAAAGGCTTCCTGCCATTGCCTAACCATTCCTAACGAATGATTATTCAGCATAATCACCTTAATCGGTACTTTATAAATGTTTAGGATGGCCATTTCCTGATTGGTCATCTGATAGCCACCATCCCCGACAAAAAGAACAACTTCTTTATCTGGATTAGCAATTTTAGCACCGATTGCAGCTGGGACACCGAAGCCCATGGTTCCAAGTCCACCAGAAGTGACTAGTTGACGTTCATTTTTATAGGGATAATACTGAGCTGTCCACATCTGGTGTTGTCCAACATCTGTAACAACAATGGCCTCTCCTTTGGTTAGCTTGCCCACACACTCAATGACAGCCTGCGGCTGGACCACACGTTCTTTTTTGTCATAAGAACGAACCCGATTTTTATCTTCGGTTACTTTGTCAATCCACTTTTTTGTATTATTGTGAACGGGATCTTCTGCCAAAAGCATCGTCAAAGCTTTCTTGGCGTCTCCAACAACCGGAATATCGACATTGATAATCTTTCCAATTTCTGCCGGATCGATATCAATATGCACAACCTTTGCATTCTTAGCAAAGGTCTTGGGATTCCCCGTCAAGCGGTCATCAAAACGGCAGCCTATGCTAATCATAAAATCAGCTTCTGTCATAGCAATGTTTGCAGCAAATGAACCATGCATGCCGCCCATTCCTAGGAAAAGCGGATGATCTGTCGCAATCGTTCCCTGTCCTAACAGACTCGTCACAACCGGAATTTGATAACGCTCCGCAAAAGCTACTAATTCTGTCGCTGCTTCCGCATAGCTAACTCCACCTCCTGATACAAGAACAGGTTTTTTAGCTTTGGACAATTGCTTCAAAATCTTCTTGATTTGCAATTCGTTTGGAACAATTGTTGGTTGGTAACTTGGCAAATGAACAGCCGGATCATAAATAAAATCAGTTTCCAAAGCAGAGACATCTTTTGGAAGATCAATGACAACCGGACCTGGACGGCCTGTCGTCGCAATATGAATTGCTTCTGTGATAATCCGCGGAATATCCGCAGTTTCACGAACCTGATAATTATATTTAGTGATAGGAGTTGTAATGCCAACAATATCTGCTTCTTGGAAGGCATCTTTCCCAATTCCAGATTTGGCAACCTGACCAGTGAAAACCAAAAGGGGAACACTGTCACTCATAGCATCTGCGATGCCAGTAATAGCGTTGGTCGCTCCCGGTCCACTAGTCACAACAGCAACACCGATTTTACCCGTTGACTTAGCGTAACCTTCAGCTTCATGGACACAACCTTGCTCATGCCGACCTAGAATATGACGAATGCCTTTAAAACTATAGATAGCGTCATAAAGCGGCAGGACCGCTCCGCCTGGATAACCAAAAATAGTATCAACACCTAAGTTTTCTAAGGTTTCTAAAAGAAGTTCCGAACCTGTCTTCGGAGTTTCCAGTTTGATTTTCTCCATAATTCCCCTTTCTAAAATCGAGAATGTTCAAAACTAAGTGTCTACTTTTATATCATCAGCCAGCAAAGCCCTATTCCTGAAAATGAAATGCTGCCGATTAATTTTGGACAATCAGTCTAATCTCAATTATTAATTTACAATTTTCTAAAAATTCAAAAAGCTTTCTACTATGATAACATTTTTGAAAAAAATTGCAAGTATTGCGTGAAATTTTTTAAATTTTGAACAAAATATGCAACAAAATCTCGCTAAATCCGAATTTAACGAGATAAGTTCTTTATATCCATCCTTGATCTTGAGCGATCCGAACCGCTTCTGTGCGATTGTCGGCTGCCAGTTTGGTCAGGATAGCTGACATATAGTTGCGAATGGTCCCATTTGATAAATAGAGCTTTTCAGCAATTTCTTTATTAGAAAGCCCAGTTGCTGCTGCCTCTAGGACTAGAAGCTCTTGATGGGAGAGGGGATTTTTATGGGTCATCAACACTTCCATAAGTTCAGGCGAGTATTCTTTTTGTCCAGCCAAGACAGTATGGATGGTCTTCATCAGGTCAGCAATACTACGCTCCTTGAGTACGTAGGCATCAACATCCGCCTTGACCGCTCGCTCAAAATAGCCTGGCCGCTTAAAAGTCGTCACAATGATGACCTTGACAGCTGGCTGATACTCCTTCATCCATTCTAGAACATCCAGTCCCGTCTGATAGGGCATTTCCACATCCAAGATAGCCACATCGACTGGATTGGTCTTGAGCAGCTCCATGGCTTCACGTCCATCTGCCGCCTGATGAACTACTTCAACATCTGGCTGCAACTGCAAGAGCTGACAAAGAGCATCCCGAAGCATACTCTGGTCTTCTGCTAATAATACCTTCATCTTTCATCTCCTTTAACCCTATACGGCAAGTGCACGCGAATAATGGTTGGCTTGTGATTGCTGATGACCTCCACGCTACCGTCAAGTCCCTCCAAGCGCTCACGTACCGAATGCAAGTCTTGGCCCGTCACTTGCTTAAAGCCTCGGCCGTCATCTTCAACTTCCAAGATCAAATCTCGGTTCTGACTATACAAATCAATTCTGGACTTCTTGGCCTCCGCATGCTTGATAATATTGGTTGCCAATTCCAACAAAATCATACTAATGGTAAACTGTATTTCCGTAGGAATGCTGGCGACATTGAGCTGATTATGAAGCTCCAAGTCAATATCGCTCATTTCCAGCATGGTTCGGATTGTTGCTAATTCTTCATCCAGCGTCCGCGTCTTGAGATTGTCTACAATTCGTCGAACATCAGCCATGGCCTGCTTACTGATTCGTCGCACTTCCTCCATCTCTTTCTCCGCCTGCTCGTAGGCCTCCATTTGCAGGAATTGCTGGGCCAGCTCCGTCTTGACACTGAGCATAGCAAAGGTATGTCCTAAACTATCATGTAAATCCCGTCCGATTCGATTGCGCTCATTTTCCGCTAAGAAAAGATTGAGCTGAGCATTCTGCTTGCTTTTTTCTTCCTTGAGCTGTTCAGCGACTTGGATCCGATGCAGACCCAGGGTCAAGAAATCCGAAAAGAGAAAGGTCGTTGAGAAAAGAATCAAATCACCTATACTTATTTGATTTTGAATATAAACCCCAAACAAAATAGCCGGTTGGATAGCTAAGAAACTCCAGAAGCGCCAAGATGTAAAGGAAATTTCCTTATAATGATAAATTAGAAGATTTGATAAATAAAAAATATACCACACAAAGCCCCCATTCAGCCAAATGGAAGTGTAAAAAATATAAGCAAGCATGATCCACCAGGACAGCGCCTGGTAGAAAGGCTTTTTCTCCGTGAGGATGGTGTAATAGGCCCCTATAAACAATGCTGTCCAAAGCAAAGTCAAAAGCGGGTACTCACCACTGATGACACCCGCTATTGGAAAGATGATAAAGACCAGAGAAATATGAAACATATGATGTATGTTTTTGAACTTTTCCCACATATAATTATTTAACCTCAATCCGTTTTTTGAGCTGAAGGACTAAAATACTAAAGAAAATGGTATAGGCTAGAACGATTAGCATAGCAGACACATTCCAGTTATGGTGTTCCAAATAGGAAGAGACCACCTGCATGAGCTGATAACTTGGTGTTAGCTTGCCGATGGATCGTAGCCAGTCTGGAAACATAGTCAGAGGAAACCAAAGGCCACCCAAGACCGCTAAAGCCATATAAACGATATTGCCTACGACCGACATGAGCTGGGCACTGGGCAGGAGACTGACCAAGACGCCCATTGCGATAAAGACCAGACTACCGATCAAAAGAATCAGTGCAATCATTAGCCAGTCCATCATGGGCACATTGACTCCACGAACGAAATGGCCGACAGAGAAGACCACGATGATGGAAAGCAGAAAGGTCAGTAAAGTACTAAAAAGCTTTGATACATAATATTCTACCATAGAAACGGGCGAATGCTGAATCAATTTTTGCCAGTTATTGGTCTTGTCCGACTGCAAGGTGCTGGGAATGCTGAAAAAGGCACTAGACATGATACTAAAAAGTGTCATAGAAAAGAGATAGGTTTGGAGCACAAGCACCGGTACATCAGAACCTGACATTATTCCTGAAAAGATCAGATAGAAAACGCTGGGCAGCCCGATAGAGAGCAGGTAGTAGGCCGCCTGCCGCTTCATCAAAATCAGCTCCATTTTCATTAAACTTACCATATTTTTCATGATGCTGCTCCTTTACTCTTGTGTCGTCTCAAAAATACTATCCAGCAGGGTGCGATTGCGGACTTCGATTTCTTCAATCGTACAGCCATGCTCCTGCAGAATTTGCCAGACTTGACTGGCATCCTTGGTCGCAAAAGATAGAGCCTTTTGCTTGATTTCAATCTCTGCCACACCAGCTATCTTTTCCACGATTTCTTTATAGGAAAGTGGCAGGGTGAAGTGTTTTTCCTGCTCTTCCTTGCGCATGGCATAAGGTGTGGTATCGCGGATGAGCTCTCCCTTATGAAGCACCAAAATCCTGTCAGCCGTATGCTCTACTTCTTCAATGTAGTGGGAAGAATAAACAATGGTCACACCTTGCTTCTTGAGCTGGTCCACTATTTCCCAGAAATGCTGGCGGGTCGAAGTGTCCATGGCCGAAGTCGGTTCATCCAAGAAAAGAATCTTTGGACGACCAATCAAGGCTAAGATAAAGGAAAAAAGACGTTTTTGACCACCAGAGAGCTTGGAAGCCAGCTGGTTCCTCTGCTTGTCAGAAAAGCCCAACAAGGCATCGATTTCCTCTTCAGACAGGCTATTAGGATAAATAGAGCGAAAGAAAGCGAGGAGTTCCTTGACTTTCAAATCCCCCACCACTGTATTTTCCTGAGGCAAAATGGCAACCATCTCTTTTAAACGATTATCCGTTGGCTTTAGCCCCTGAACCAGCGCTTGACCGGAAGTCAGGAATTTATCGCCTAGGAGACAGTCCATCAGAGTTGTTTTACCTGCTCCGTTGGGGCCAATCAGAGCCACACAATCCCCTTCTTCAATGTCAAAGGAAATGTGGCGTAAGATTTCCTTCTCCCGAATGCTTTTAGATAACTTTTTCACTTCAATCAATTTCATGACTTGCCTCCTTAATAAAATCATAGATGAACGGCCAGATGACAAAGATAGCTAGAATCAGCCCCCAGATACCTAGATAGAACTGCCGGGGTAGAAATCCCAATAAGAGACCTGTCGTCATCTGAAAACACCATAAAGCAATTGAAAATCCAATGAATAAGATGGATAGAGATTTTTTCATTTCTTCTCTCCCCTCTTGCCTAACTTGGTCGCTTCCTTTAGGACATAACTAGCCATTCCCAAGCTAGCAAAAATCTCCCAAGGAAAGTGGTAAAGTCCCGCTCCGCTCATTCTTGCCAATTGGTGAAACATCATCCCAACAAGACTCAAGACTGTTACTTTTATCAACCACATTTTCATGTATCCACTCCTAATTTCTTCATTTCTTACTTGTATTATAGAACTTCCTCCCTCTTCCGACTAGATGATTTTGTCACTGCCTGATATGACAAATGTCATGGTTTCTAGACAGCAAAAAAGACGAGATGACTCGCCTTTTAAATATTCTTATTCTTCTTTCAAGCCGCCCAATTTCATCCCTAAAATAAACATTTCCGGAGTCGCATCTTTTATATCACTTATGCCAAAGTCTTCGAAGTAAGATAAGTCTTCTACCTTATCCACATTAATTTTCTGTAAATCCAGATCAATCACAACCTGCAATTTTTTATCAGCCGTTACCGAATAATCAGCGGAAAAACCATCTAACCGCTGAGCTTCTACAAAATCCGGGTCTTCTTGCATAGCTTCGCGAATCAGTTTGGTCAGTTCATTTGGGCTCATCGTAGCAGCGACATCTGTTATTTCCTGAGGAAGCTCACTAATCAATTCCATGCGGAGACGCAGCAACTTTTTCCCTTGGTAGGTAATAGTATCTCGGTGTTCTATGCCATCAATCTTCCCAACAAGAACCTTGCTGATGATTTTCTGATTAGTGGGTGATTCTACAGAGGAGGTGCTGCTTGATGTTTGATTCGGTCGATTTGAATGCCTATTCAATAAAGCACAGCCCGACAATAAAACCGAAACTACAGCCAAAAGAAAGGCTAATCTTTTCATATTTTATTACTCCTTTTTATTTTTAGTATAACATAATATCCTTTTCCTGTCTAAGTATTTCCTGCCGCAAAGCAAAAAGGCAATTCAACGATTGCCTAAATGAATTATTCTACACTAAAAATGTATGGATAGACTGGCTGATTTCCTTGATGGATTTCAACTTCTACATCTTCATACTCTTCCATCAGATCTTGAGCCAAACCGTTCGCCAATTCCTCGTTGCCGTCTTCTCCGATATAAATGGAAACAATTTCACTGTCTTCATCCAACATCTTCGCAAAGGTTGCTTTCAAAGTTGCCAGCATATCTGGATTTGACACAACGATTTTGCCATCAACCATTCCCAAGTTGTCATTTTCATGGATTTCCAAGCCATCAATCGTCGTATCGCGAACTGCAGTCGTAATGCTACCGCTGACCACATCACTCAAAGCAGCCGTCATCCGCTCATGGTTCTCTTCGATTGTTTTTCCAGCATCAAAGGCCAAGAGACTCGTCAAACCTTGAGGAAGCGTACGCGTCTCAATCACTGTCGTTGGTTGCTCAAGCACTTCTGCAGCTGATTGAGCCGCCATAAAGATGTTTTTATTGTTTGGCAAGAAAATGATATTGCGCGCATTAACCTGGTCAACAGCCTTGATAAAGTCCTCCGTAGAAGGGTTCATGGTCTGACCGCCAGAAATGACATAGTCCACTCCCTGAGCCTTAAAGATTTCAGCTAGACCGTCACCAGCTACAACTGCAATAATGGCATATTCTTTTTCTTCGGCTGGCTTGGTAGCTTTTTCTTCCTTTTCAAGCTGGGCTTCGTGCTGATTGCGCATGTTGTCCACTTTTACCTTAACTAGACTACCGTACTTAAGTCCTTCTTGCATGACAAGACCTGGATCTTCTGTATGGACATGGACCTTAACAATCTCATCGTCATTGACCACCAAGAGAGAATCCCCTAAATCATTTAAATAATTGCGGAATTCATCATAGTCAAAGTCCTTGACATAGGTTGGACCTTGCTTCAAAGCCACCATGATTTCTGTACAATAACCAAAAGTGATGTCTTCTGTCGCCACATGCCCTGCTACAGACTTGTGGTGTTCAGCATTGATCATCTGGCTCATCGTAGCCG
The DNA here is from genome assembly GCF_058933875.1 of Streptococcus sp. STC1396. Classification (NCBI taxonomy): domain Bacteria; kingdom Bacillati; phylum Bacillota; class Bacilli; order Lactobacillales; family Streptococcaceae; genus Streptococcus; species Streptococcus sp. STC1396. The sequence goes on from NZ_JBZYCU010000007.1 coordinate 36,822, forward strand.
GAGTCGCTTGGAAATCTTCTGATGCAATATACTCGCCAGTCAAGGCAGACAGGAAGCCTTCATAGATAAAGACCAGACCTTGACCACCAGAGTCCACAACGCCGACTTCCTTAAGAACTGGCAACATATCCGGCGTTTTAGCAAGGGCCGTCTTTGCTCCCTCAAGGGCCGCTTTCATGACTTCAACAGCATCATTTGTCGCTTCAGCTTTCTTCTTAGCACCGATAGCCGCACCGCGGGAAACAGTCAAAATCGTTCCCTCAACTGGCTTCATAACAGCCTTATAGGCCACTTCTACACCTGATTGGAAGGCACGAGCCAACTCTTTCCCATCTAACTCATCTTTCCCTTTCACACTTTGCGAAAAACCACGGAAGAGTTGAGAAGTGATAACTCCAGAATTTCCACGCGCACCCATCAAGAGTCCCTTGGCAAAGATAGCAGCCACTTCACCGACCGTAGAAGCTGACTTGTCCGCTACTTCTTTAGCACCATTTTCAATGGTCATGCCCATATTGGTACCTGTGTCCCCATCTGGAACTGGAAAAACATTTAACGAATTGACATATTCAGCCTGTTTATTTAAACGAGTTGATGCTGCCTGCACCATTTCTTGAAATAAACTAGTAGTAATATTTGACACGATTATTCTCCTACAACTTTAATATTTTGGATATAAACATTCACTGTGTGGGCAGTGATTCCGAGTTGATTTTCCAAACTAAACTTGACCCGTTCTTGGATGTTTTTGGAAACTTCACTGATTTTAACGCCGTAACTCAAAACGGTATAAACATCAACTGCAATGCCACCATCTTCAGTCGTTTTCACTACCACACCCTTGGCATAGTTTTCTTTACCCAAAAGTGCTTGAAAGTTGTCTTTAATTGCCTTCTTGCTGGCCATACCAACCACACCAAAAATTTCAGTCGCTGCACCGCCAACGATTGTCGCAATCACATCATCAGTCAGTTCGATTTGACCATCTTTTGTATTGATCTTTACAGTCATCATTTGTACCTCAAAAGTATTTTATAGTTTATTTTACCATATTTTAGACAGGGTGTAAAAGAGGAAGGATAGAAATAAACTGTCTAGCCTGAAAATTAAACCAACAAAAAAAGGAAAGAAAGAAATCTTTCCAATCCCTTTTATACATTAAACGCGTTCAACTTTACCTGACTTAAGCGCGCGAGCTGAAGCCCAAACTTTTTTAGGTTTTCCGTCAATCAAAACAGTAACTTTTTGAAGATTTGGTTTAACAGCGCGTTTTGTTTGGTTCATCGCGTGAGAGCGGTTGTTTCCAGATACAGTCTTACGACCTGTAAAGTAACATACTTTAGCCATTATCGTGTTTCCTCCTATTAGATCTAATATTACGGATGTGCTAGCACCACATACCGTACTATATTACCAAAAAACTCACTATTTGGCAAGTAAATTTTCCCAAACTTTGTAAAATGTGACAATAATCCGTTTTCAAATATAAACAATCTTCAACGTTCCAAAGGCAATGTCGCCTCGTATATACAAGGTTTTATCCTTTTCATTGACATTATGCGGATTAACGACTGTACCGAAAGCATTATCCACATTTAGCTCTACCCGCCAGTTACTTGGAATGTAAAGTGTCGCACTACCGAAAGACAGATCTACTTCAAAAGTTGCTGACTCCTCTACGATGGTTACATTATCAAAGTAAACTGATGCACTGCCAAAAGTACAGTCTAACTTCTCGTAGGTGAAGTTATCTGAGTTAATATAGCGAGTGCCGCTACCAAAGGAAATTTCCCCCTCAGTCGTGGATAGGCCTTTTCTAGAAAAATGACGATAGCACCAAATCTTTCGAGGCTTAAAAATCATATTTAAACCAATACAAGCCAGAATACCGCCCAAAACCAAGGTTCCTGTAGAAATTGCTAAAAAGTGGTAGACAGAATTGGCAATAATCAGGGCAATCATCGACATGACGAGACCAGTGCCAAAATCTCGCTCCAAGAAATTTTCCAAGGAAAAATAGACAAACATACCAATCAAAAGCAGGGGCCAGATATTAAAATTGAACATGGGAATGCCAAAATTTCCCTGTAGCAGAACCCAGCCCGCCAAAACCAAAAAACCGATTCCCAAAATTGTTTTTTTCATGATGATTACCTCACTTCACTTAACTTTTCTTTTAACAACTGATAATAGTGCCTTGAAACATGCACTTTCTTATGCGTTTTAGAAAACTGTACAGAACTGGTGCCTGAGAAAGACTTTTCTAAAGAATAGATTGCCTTAGCATTCACAATGGTTGATTTGGAAATCCTGCAAAAATAGCGGGGAAGTAATTCCTCCAATTCGTAGAGTTTCAACTTGACTTCATAAGCATCGTTGCGAACATGGGCAAATATTTTAGCTCCATCGGTCTCAAAAAAGAGAATCTCCGCTAACTCCACAAAATACTCACTACTTTCCTTATAAAAGAGGATGGTTGGAGCAGCAGATTCTTCTAGAACATCTTGAATTTTTTGAATTCGTTCATCAATCCGAGATACTCGAATCACTAATTCTGTATCAGCTAAACTGTCATCTAGCTCAATCCGAACTTTCATATGCACTTCTCCCCTCTTCCTATTTTTATTATAACAATTCCTTGAAAAGAAACAAGGGATTTTCAGTAAGTGGTTAATATCGACTGGTAAGTGGTTAAATCGACTAGGTGAACATTCCGTTTCTTCACAAGTAAAAAAAGAAACCTTGGCTTAACAAGATTTCCCTTTATAAACATGCCGATTGCAGGGTTCGAACCTGTGACCTACGCGTTACGAGTGCGTTGCTCTACCAACTGAGCTAAATCGGCGATTACCCCTTTAGTATAGCACTCTGAGAATAGATGTCAAGGAAATTTCGTCAAGATTAGCAAAAAACCATCCCAAGACAAGGCTTTGATATTATTCATCTTACGATCCTGCACTTTCGTAGGCGTCTAAGCCCCTGTCCCATAGTTTCAAGGAAATGACAAAGAAGACAAGAGAAATCAGAATCAAACCACCGATATTAAAGAGTCCATCCTTGTTCTGCAAGAAATAGCTGGCAGGATAGTAGGCCGTAAAGGCGAAAGGCACGATGAAACTAATCAACCAACGAAGAAGCGAATGGTAAATCGAAATCGGATACTTGGCAAAATCATTGAACATATAGAAAATGTAGATCATCGCTCCTGATTGCTTGGTCCAAAAAGCAATACTGGCTGTCGCAATTTTCAAGGAAGTATAAATCAAGGTCGCAAAAGGAATACAGACTAGGAAAAGCAGGAATTTGGGAAGAGTCCAAGCAATGCTAGAGACCGTTGTCGCTAGTAGGATTCCACCGACCAAGAGTTCGCCCAAGGCATCAATCTGAAAGGTCTCAACTAGGATGTGAAAGAGAGGATTGATAGGACGCGTCAGGTATTTGTCAAACTCTCCTTTTCGCACCAAGCGTTGCCCCAGTGCCCAGAGATTGTCAAAAAAGAGATGGTCCAAACCCTTGGGAATCAAGGAAAAGCCATAGATAAAGGCAATCTCTTGGAATGTCCAGCCTTCCAAGGAAGGGATGTGTTGGAAGAGCACGTTGAGAAATAAGAGGTTCAAGCCTTGGGTCAAGAAGACACCTAAAACACCAACCACAAAATCAACCTTGTATTCCATGATTTGCTTGATGTATTGTCTGATAAAAATCAGATGCATGCGTTGATATTTTTTCATACTAACCTCCTTGAATGGTGATAAATGACTGGACTCGTTTCCAAATCAACTGAGACAAGCCCGCCATCACTAAGAGCCAGAAGAACTGGAGCAAAAGTGCTTGAAGAATCTGACTAGTATCGTATTTCCCAACGATAATCATAACCGGAGTGTAAATCAAGGATGAAAAAGGCAAAAAGGACAGAATATCTGAAACGATTTTAGGAAAGAAAGCCAAGGGAATCAAACTTCCAGACATAAAGGCCACTATTGAAGTCTTGAGTAAATTGGAACCCCATAGATTTTTAAACACAAAGGCTGAAAATCCAAAGCAGATATTAAAGAAAAAGTTAATCAGGTAGGCTAGCGTTAAGCTAAAGAGATAAAGGACAGTTAATCCCAGCACTTCCAAAATCCCTTGCCCAGATAAGATTTTCATCAAAACAATGACAGTTAAAAATGGCAGCCCTACACTGATAAAAATCAACCACTTGGAACCAAGTTCGGTGAAGAGATAAGAGGCCGCAAAATGCACCGGTCGCAACAAGCGCATGATAATAGAACCATCCTTGACCTCCTCACCAATCATAAAAGAGCTATCCGACCTGGTCAAAAGATTGGTCACAAAACTCATGATGATGTAGAGGGTGATATCTGCCATGCTGAAACCCTGAATCAAGGATTCCTGCGAGGAATCAAAGACAGCCTTCCAGAGATAAAAAGCCACAAAAGCCCCCATGACATCGCCAATCCGATAGAGAATAAAGTTGACTCGATAGGTAATCAACTCCTGAATCCCTGCATTGATAAAGGGTTTATAACGTCTCCACAATTTGACCATCTTAGAGCTCCTTTCGATAGAAGCGACGGATAATATCCTCAATATCCGTATCCATCATCTTCAAATCGCGGATTTCAAAATCAGACAGGGTTTGTTTGATAATATCAGCAGACTGATAGCATGAACTATCAAATTCAATATTGAGGCTGTTTCCTTGTCTATCAATGGTCATATCAGGTAAGCCTTCATAGTGAGAGACGAGATGATTTTGACCTGGCACCAGTTCAAAGGAGAGAGTCTTCATCTTGCTAAAAGTGGCCTTGAGCTGGCTCACCGTTCCATCAAAAATCTCCTGCCCCTTGTCAATCATAAAAATCCGATCACAAAGTTGCTCAATATCACTCAGGTCGTGAGTGGTCAAGAGAATGGTTGTTTCTTCCTCCTGATTGATTTGGGTGATGGCCCGACGAATGTTATCCTTGACCGAAACATCCAAACCAATAGTCGGCTCATCTAAAAAGAGAACCTTGGGATTGTGAAGCAAGGAAGCCGCAATATCAGCCCGCATCCGCTGCCCTAGTGAAAGAGTCCGCACGGGGTCTTTAATAAATTCTTTCAAATCCAAGACTTCATTCAAAAAATCCATGCGTTTATGGAAAAGGGAGTCTGGCACATCGTAAATCTCTTTCAAGACCGTATAGGTCTCTTGCAGAGCCAAATCCCACCATAGCTGAGTTCGTTGTCCGAAGACTACTCCAATATCCTTGACATAGTCTTGGCGATTATCCTGTGGAATTTTGCCATTAATCCGACAAAATCCTGATGTCGGTTTCAAAATCCCTGTCAGCATTTTAATGGTTGTCGACTTCCCAGCACCATTGGCCCCGATAAAACCTAAAATCTGACCCTTGGGAACCTCAAAGGTCAAATCCTTGACCGCTTCAAAGGTCTGCTTCTCAGGATGAATAAAGGAGCGCAAAGCTCCCTTCAATCCCAGTTCCTTGACAGTCTTTACAAAATTTTTCTGAAGATGTTCTACTTCTATCATTGCCATACGTTTCTCAATATCCTATCATTCAATTCATGTTACAGACCTTTTTCCTATCTAACTCAGAAAAATAGAATCTTATCTCCTCACTATACTACCACTTTTACTTCCAAACGAACATAGGTAATTTAAAAATAATTATCATATTTTATCACACACCAAAAAACCCACCCTTACGGGCAGGTTTCTGTTTTGTATATAGCCTAATTAAGCTTTACCTTCTGAACCGAAGACGTCGATACGTTCTTCAACAGATGCTTGGATAGCTTTGACACCTTCAGCCAAGAATTTACGTGGGTCGAAGAGTTTCTTCTTGTCGTATTCTGCTTCATTTGCTTCGTAGTCACGAGCAAATTTGCGAGTTGCGTTAGCGAATGCGATTTGGCATTCAGTGTTAACGTTAACTTTCGCAACACCAAGTTTGATAGCTGCTTGGATTTGATCATCAGGAATACCTGAACCACCATGCAATACGATTGGGAATCCTGGAACTGCTTCTGTCAATTTTTGCAAGTGATCAAGGTGAAGACCTTTCCAGTTTGCTGGGTAAGGACCGTGGATGTTACCGATACCAGCTGCCAAGAAGTCAATACCAGTTGCAACCATTGCTTTAGCATCTTCAATTGGAGCCAATTCGCCATCACCAATGATTCCGTCTTCTTCACCACCGATAGTACCAACTTCAGCTTCTACTGACACGCCGTTTGCATGAGCAAATTCTACAACTTTACGAGCTTTTTCAAGGTTTTCTTCAACTGGAAGGTGTGAACCGTCAAACATAACTGAAGTATAACCAACTCGAATACACTCAAGTGCATCTTCGTAGTGACCGTGGTCAAGGTGGATAGCTACTGGTACAGTAATACCCATTGATTCTACAAGGTTTTCAATGAGAGATTTACATACCTTGTATCCACCCATGTACTTAGCAGCACCCATAGAAGTTTGGATCAAAACTGGAGCTTTTTTAGCTTCTGCCGCACGCAGGATAGCTTGAGTCCACTCAAGGTTGTTTGTGTTGAATCCACCAACTGCGTAACCATTGTCACGAGCTGCTTGGACAAATTTTTCTGCTGAAACGATTGCCATTGTTATCAGGCCTCCTCTTATTTTTTGTGGATTAAACCACTTACATTGTTTATTTTATCACTTTTTCAAGGAAAATGCTAGTTTTTCCTGAAATTTTAAGTAAATATAAAAGGGACGCCATTTCATATAAACATTTTATCAATCAACCTGTATTGGAATTCGCCCAAAATTCTGCTCCATCAGTGCAGCATTTCCCAGCTGATAAACCTTGTCAGCTTGCTGGGTCAGACTATCCCATGGCTCTTTTCCGATTCGACTGACCAGTTCAACCTTTCCCTTCAGCTTAGCCAAATGCTGGCGCCCCTGCTCGGAGAAACTCAAGATATGGATTGCTGACGGAAGCTCTTCCTGTCTAGCTCCGACTAGGATATAGGTCAACAGACGCCGAACCCGAGCCTTGGTATAGCGCTTGGTCGCCACCTGCTCAACTAACTCCTCTATGGTCTCACTGCTTTTCAGGGCCTCTCTAATCCTAACAGCCAATTCCTGATTGACCTGATAAAAGTCTGTCAAATCCGGACAGGTCACTATCTGATAACGGAGATAAGGAAAGAGGTCCGACCAGGTCACCTTGGGTGCCGTCTCAAGCAGCTTATAGCTTGGAGTGAATTTTTTGAGAAAGGCTGGCTGATCCAGATTCTGACGAAGGGCAGTTGCGGAGGCGAATTCCTCATTAGCTGACAAGGAATGATAGCCAGCCCCCTGACGTTGAATCGGACACAGTTTTATAGCCTTTCCCGCCACAGCTTTGGCATAGGCCAAGCCCAATATATGATTGGGAGTAGAGCCTGAGAAATTAAGCCCTGCAAACTCCTGCCACATGGCCTGAGTCTTTTGAGGATAGGATAGAGAATCAGGCAAGCCAGCCAGATAAGCCTCCATCTGCTCTGCCTTTTCACCATAGACCCTAGAAATACTCTCATAGTCCAGCACTTCCTCAGTCCCAAAAGTCAGATAATCAATGCCCAGCCTCTCTAAGATGTCTACCGCTCCCTTAGCGAAAAAATCCGCCGCCTGAACGCTGACCAAGAAAGGCAACTCAACGACCAGATCCGCTCCGGCTTCTAAAGCCATCTGGGCCCGAGTCCACTTGTCCACGATAGCCGGCTCGCCTCGCTGGACGAAATTACCACTCATGGCGATGATTTTCAGACCAGAAGCTTGATCCAGCAGATATTTGTGTCCCTTATGGAAAGGATTAAACTCTGCGATAATACCAGTCACTGTCATCTCATTTCTCCGCCACAAAGAACCAGCGAGCGCTCTTGTCAGTTGGCTCCTTGTCCTCAAAGTCTGCGTAAACTTTGACATTCTTAAAGCCTGCCTGCTCCAGCAAGATATCATAGGTCAAGATCTCATAAGTCCGCTCCTCATGCACTTCATCATAGCGCGTGAAGCGGCCATCCTCCTCTTGGACAAAGAAGGTCAGCTCATGCACGATGGAATGAGGTGCTTCATCCGCATAGGAATCCCAGACCATGGCAAAGGTTTCAGCATTTTCATGATAAGAATAGCCTGGAAAAACCTCGTCAATCTGGTAAATCGAGTGCACGTCAAAGATAAAGCGACCGCCCTCATTTAGATGCTGGTAGACTTGAGTGAAGACCTGACCGACATCAACTTCATCCTCCATATAGCAAATCGAGTCCGAATAACAAGTCACCAAATCAAACTGACCGATGCCACTCAAATCCAGCATATTGCTCTGGATAAAGGGAATGTCCAAACCGGCCTCTCTGCTGCGCTTCTCTGCCAAATCCAGCATTTCCTGACTCAGATCCAGCCCCGTCACCTCAAAACCAGCCTGCTTAAAATAAATGGACTGGATGCCCGTACCACAGGCCAGCTCCAGCAGCTTTTTCTTATCTTTGGGAAAATGACGCAGGCTGAAATCCGTCCACTTCTCATACAAAGAATCATCCATAATCGCATCGTAAACCGACGCGAAGGTTTCATAAGTTGCCATACTTTTCCTTTCAAAAATAGCCCAGCCAGCAGGCTGACTGAGCTAAATTTTGCTTTCTGCCTAAGGGCAAAAAATCACTTGTTTTTTTCTTCCAATAAGGCCGCAACATCCACACCAGTTGCTTCGTGCCAGAGTTTTTCTAGGTTATAATGCGCCCGCATTTCCTCAGAAAAGACATGGACAACGATGCCACCCAAGTCTAAGAGCACCCAGCCGCCAGCTGCGTCACCCTCAACATGGCCAGCAGAAACTCCAGCCACTGCAGCTTTCTCGCGGATATTTTCAGCCACCGCATCCAGCTGACGGCTGTTCATAGAGCTGACGATAACAAAATAATCTGTCACAGTGGTCAGGTCTTGCAAGTCCAAAGCTACAATATCTTCTGCACGCTTTTCATCGGCCGCCTTCACGACCAGTTCCAATAATTCTTGTTCTTTCATAGTTCCTCTTTAATTTTCTTCTATTTCCTTCAAATATCCTACAAAGGCATTGTAGGTCTCCAAGGTCTGCGGATAGATGGGCATCCCTTTGTTAGCCAAATGCTCCACAGTCCTTGCTGTTTCGTAGGCCACAGCTTGATTGAGCGACTGCTGGGCTAACTCTCTGGCCTTGTCTACTCCCGGAAAATCTCGGTTGTGCTCAATGTAGTCGGCGACATAGACGACCTTGTCCAGCTCAGACATGGTGCCACTGCCCACTGTATGAATCTCGATAGCTCGCAGAATCTCTGCATCTTTCATCCCTAGGTCTTCCTGAATCTTGTAAATGCCCACCATGCCATGCCAGACATTATTACCCCAATTTTTCAGGTCAGGATCCAGCTGGTATTTGTCAATCAAGGCCAGAAATTCCTCATCCGAGACCTTTTTCGCATAGTCGTGCAGGAGTCCTGCCAGACCCGCTTTTTCGACGTCAAGACCGAAGCGCTCCGCTAATTCACGGGCAGCTTTTTCCACACCCAGACAATGCCGCAGGCGTTTCTCGGGCATGACTGTTTCCATCTTAGCCAGCAAGGCCTCACGGCTCATACTGATATAGCTTTCATAGGTCATAGGTAAAGCCCTTCTTTCTCGATATAGTCTAAAACTGGCTGAGGTAGCAGAAAATTAGGAGTTCGTCCCTGAGCCAGAAAATCCCGTACCATACTGGAGGAAATATCCATAAGGGGGACATCCACCCAGATGACAGGGTAAGAAGTCCCCGCCTTGTAGCGCGGCCGCTGAACACCGACAAACTGAACCAGCTCAACCAGCTCATCAATGCGGTACCACTTAGGCAGATAGTCTACCATATCCGCACCGATGATAAAGTAATAGTCCGTATCTGGATGTTGCTCTGTCAGTAGCTTCATAGTGTCGTAGGTGTAGGAAATTCCCTTGCGCTCCAGCTCAATGGTTTCAATCCCTAGGCCTTCAATACCCTCGATAGCCAGCTCCAGCATCTTCAGCCGATGCTTTTCCTCAATGGTCTCTTTCTTATCCACATGAGGCGGCTCGTACTCTGGCATGAGCAGGACCTGATCCAAGCCTAACTGTTGCCGGACCTGATCCGCCACAACCAAATGAGCATGGTGGACAGGGTTGAAATTCCCACCTAAAATGCCAATCTGCTTGCGTTTTTTATCTTTAACTTCTGGTTCTAATTCCACCTTGGTAAAGGGGGTCAGTAATTCAATAGCCATAGGCTGATATCTCCACAGAAATTTTTCCTTAAATTTGCTTGACTTTAACAGAGAGTTTGCGATTTTCTTTCTTGCTGGACTGCTTGTAGAGAATCAAGATACGGCCGATTTTCTGCACCGTATCCACTCCGATTTCTTCTTCCAAAATCTCCGCAACCTCATGGATATTCTCATCTGTATTCTGTAAGAGCGTAACCTTGATCAGTTCTCGCGCATCCAGTGCCTGACGGACGCTGGTTTTGATTTGGTCGTTGAGTCCATTTTTCCCTATCTGAATGATAGGTTTGAGACTATGCGCCTGACTGTTGAGAAAGGCCCGTTGTTTTGATGTTAGTGTCATGTTCTTCTATAAGGCTTGATACAGTCAGGATTCACTTTAGTCCCAACCATTCATGGCCTCTTCCTTCCTTATTTTAAGGGGATTTGTTCCCCTTGGTTTCTTGAGTATTATATAATAGCTTTCCGAGTGACAACCGCCACACCCTCTGGCGCCCAGCCAGCTACTCGGGCAGGACCGCTGACGCGAATCCACCCCAGACCAGAGAAGACGATATCTGTCTTGTCCTTGATGGTAAATTCATGCTTGACCAAGTCTGGAAACTCTTCCTTTTCCTTGCCAACCGGTGGCACTAAGAGACTGCCGACATGCTTGTCATAAAAATCGCTAGCACCTTCCAACTTAGTCCGGTGGAGCTTGAGCTCATTGTCAAAATAAGCCGTGAAGCCCTGCTTGTCACCTGCCACAAAGTCAAAGCGGCCTAGGCCACCCAAAAAGAGGGTTTGATTTGGATTAAGCTGATAGGTTTTGGGTTTGATTTCCTTTTTGGGGCTGACATATTTGAGATTCTTAGCAGATAGATAATGAGCCATCTGGTGACGATGGATAATGCCCGGTGTATCATAGATATGACTGCCATCCGCCAAAGGAATCTCGATTTTATCCAGAGTTGTACCCGGGAAACGCGAAGTCGTAATAATATCCTTATCGCCCGTGATTTCTTGAATAATGGCGTTAATCAAAGTGGACTTGCCCACATTGGTCACGCCGACCACATACACATCACGTCCCTTACGGCAGTGCTCAATCTTGTCAATCAAGTCCTTAATGGCCTGCTTGTTCTGAGCAGAGGTTAGGACCACATCGACTGGACGCAGGCCTTCTTCGTGAGCTCGCTCCGTCAGCCATTGGGTCACCTTGCTATCCTTGACCGACTTAGGTAAAATGTCCTTTTTATTCCCGACCAAGAGCACATCATTTCCTGCGACAAAACGAGGTAGTCCAGGAATGACCGAGCCATTAAAGTCAAAAATATCGACAACATTGACGACCAAAGCGTCGCTATCTCCAACTTCGTGGAGAAGCCGCAGAAAGTCATCATCCGTCAGCTGGACATCGCTGATTTCATTATAATGGCGCAGGCGGAAACAGCGCTGACAATAGAGTTCACCCGACTCCAAGCCTTTTTCTAGAGCTGACTGGGGCGTGTAGCCTAGCTGGCTCTTATCTTCTATCTGAATAGTGGCTCCGCAGCCGATGCAGAGAAGTTCTTCCATGCTTAAATTCCTTTTTTGTATTGAATTGGGCCGTATTTTTCAGTAATTTTCTTGAGCACACGGCGTTCACGCGCCCGATTGATCTGGGTCTTGATGGAGTCATGCTCGACCAACGGTTTGACCAAAATCGAGCGAATCCCAGCCCGATGAGCAGCCCGAATATCTGTCATGAGCTGATCGCCCACCATGACCACTTCATTTTTTTCAAAATGAAAAAGCTTGAGCGCTCGGTCAATGCCCCAAGTGAAAGGCTTCATAGCCCAGTAGACATAATCAATATCAAACTTTTCGACAGCCCGCTTAACCCGTTTTTGGTTATTATTGGACACTACGATAATCCGAATGCCCGCATCTCGCAAATCATGGAGCCACTTCTTCATCTCTGGGGTCCCGTCAGGATTATTCCAAGCAATCAGGGTGTTATCCAAATCCACCAAAACCGCTTTGATACCCTGTCTTTTCAAACTCTCTACTGTCAAATCATAAACTGCCTCGACCGCAAAGTCCGGCATATAATCTTCAATCGCCACATCTCTCTCCAAAAATTCGTATTCTCATTATTATAGCAAAAATAACTGTTTTTTGCACCACTGAGTTTATCCATTTATGAAAAATCAGCATTTGCCTTACCTTACTCTACCAATCCAAAAAAACAGCCACTCTCCAGTAGCTGTTTTAGCGTGTTTTAATAAACTGTCTTCTCTGTTTCGAAATCGAAGAAATGCGCCTTGTTCAGGTCAAAGCCAAGGTCAATACCCGCACCTGTCTGCAGGTAATCACGAGCATCTACACGCGCGATAAACTCGCTGTCGCCAACTTGGCAGTAAAGGTGAGACTCAGAACCTAAGAGCTCAGAAACAGAAATTGTCGCATGTACGACAGAGTCTGGGAAAGTCTCTAAGAAGGCAGGTTCGGTATTGATGTCTTCTGGACGAATACCGAAGATTAATTTCTTGCCGTCATAGCCCTTCTCACGCAGAACTTTCAGAGTTCCTTCTGGCACTTTCAAGCACAAACCATCGGCAGTAATTTCATCGCCATTGAGTGTAACCGTGATGAAGTTCATAGCTGGGCTACCGATGAAACCGGCCACAAACTTGTTGACTGGATTGTTGTAAACTTCCTGTGGGCTACCGATTTGCTCCACTCGACCAATCGTTCCAGTTCCAGCAGGGTTCTTGGTTGCAGACATGATAACAATGCGATCCGCAAGCGTCATAGCTTCTGTTTGGTCGTGGGTAACGTAGATGGTGGTAGCTCCGATACGGCGGTGAATCTTGGCAATCTCAGCTCGCATAGATACCCGCAATTTAGCATCCAAGTTTGACAAAGGCTCGTCCATTAGGAAAACCTTTGCATCACGCACGATGGCACGACCCATGGCAACACGCTGACGTTGACCACCAGAAAGGTCTGCTGGTTTACGCTCCAAGAATTCCTTCAAACCAAGGATTTCAGCCGCTTCTTGCACACGTCTATCAATATCTTCTTTGCTGTACTTGCGCAGTTTCAGTCCGAAAGCCATATTGTCATACACCGTCATGTGCGGATAGAGGGCGTAGTTCTGGAAGACCATGGCAATATCGCGGTCTTTCGGTGCGACATCGTTGACAACCTTGCCATCAATCGAAGCTGTTCCTTCTGTGATGTCCTCAAGACCTGCAATCATGCGCAACGTTGTGGATTTCCCGCATCCTGACGGACCGACAAAGACTATAAATTCCTTGTCCTTGATGTCCAAATTAAAGTCTTCAACAGAATAGTGCTCACTGTTTGGATACTTCTTATAAATGTTTTTCAGATTTAATTCAACCATAAGTTCCCCTTTATTTTATATAAAAATAATTGCCTCTGAAACATCCAAGCGTTTCAAAGCGCTTTCATAATGACATTATATCCTTTTTTAAAGATTATTTCAAGTATTTATTCAAACGTTTGCACAATTTTTTAAAATAATTTTTAAAGCCAGCTTAAAGGAAGAAAAAAATGCCTGCCTACTCCTCATCCAACCCACTTTCGACATAAAAATATATGCCCCTTCGGCTAACAAAGCGAAAATAACTTTGTAGCATTTAAATCTAGTTTAAAAAAGTATCTTTACAACTCCTTTTAAGAATTTCTGAAATTTACATTCTTTTAAAATATGATAAAATATGATTAGAAAGTAAATTATATTTATTTCATGATAAATACTGGATAACCTACTTTAAAAACAGTCCCGGAGGAATTTATGTCAGGGAAAAAAAAAAGGATGACGACGGTCTCTCCTTGTTTGCAAAAAATCATCAACTGGTCGTCTATTATTGGTGCTGTTGGTACCCTTGTTTTCTGCATTTGGGCATATTTTGCTGGTGTTCTGGAATCCAAAGAAACCTTGTCTGCCTTTATCCAGCAGGCTGGAGTCTGGGGGCCGCCCCTCTTTATTTTCTTGCAGATTCTGCAGACAGTTGTGCCTGTTATTCCCGGAGCGCTGACCTCAGTTGCCGGTGTCTTTATCTACGGTCATATCGTAGGAACCATTTATAATTATGTCGGCATTGTCATCGGCTGCGCTATTATCTTCTACCTAGCCCGCACCTATGGTCCCGCCTTTGTCCAATCTGTCGTCAGCAAGCGCACCTACGACAAATACATTGGCTGGCTAGATAAGGGCAATCGTTTTGACCGCTTCTTTATTTTCATGATGATTTGGCCCATCAGTCCCGCAGATTTTCTCTGTATGCTGGCGGCTCTGACCAAGATGAGTTTCAAGCGCTATATGACTATTATTCTCATCTGCAAGCCCTTCACCCTTGTCATTTATACCTACGGGCTGACCTATATCATTGACTTTTTTTGGCAGTTACTGTCAAAATAAACCCAGCCAAAGAATTTCTAGAATAATTTAGGAAAACTTTTCAAAGAGTATTAAAAAACGAGTAAATTCTGTTTGGGGATAAAAACCCATTCGAATTTGTTCGTTGTTTGCTTTATAAGAGACCTTTCTTCTTTTCTACAACCAGATCTTTAAGAGAAATCAATAGAACAGCAATTAATATCATGGCCATACCTGCAAAATCAATCAGATAAAAACGCTCATGCATAATCGCAAAAGCAAAGAAAACCGCTGATATCGGCTCAACAGCTGCCAGCAGACTGGATTTTACCGGACCAACCAAACTAGCCCCTTTAAGAAATAAAGTATAAGCAAGAATCGTACCAATCAAGATAATCCCCGCTAAAGATAGATAGACTTCCATTGATAATTTCCAATGAAAATGCAGCAAACCGCTAAAGGGTGTCAGCGCACTTCCTGCCATCATCATCCCAATTCCGATGACTGGAATGCTGCCCCAAGTCTTAATCAGCTGAATCGGAATTAGAATATACAAAGCATAGGTAAAAGCTGCAAAAAGCCCCCAGAAAAGGCCTGCCGGCGTAACTGTCAGCTGATTTAACTGGCCATGTGTCGCTATCAAGAATGTTCCGCCGATTGCTAAAATGATGGATAAAATTTCTGTCAAAGTTGGAGCCACTCGATCTTTGATACAAGTGTAAGCCAAAATCCCAACTGGGCAGACATACTGCAAAACTGTAGCCGTTCCAGCATTGCTTTCGTAAATAGACTTTAAATAAGAAAACTGATTCAGCAGAAGGCCGAACAAGGCAAAAAGCAAAATGGACCCCAGCGTCTGTCTGTCCCTCAGCATGGCCTTTAACTTCTCCCTGTCTGTCAAAAGCAAATACCCCAATAAAAGCCCTCCAGCCAGCAAGAGCCGAATATTAGTCAGGACTAAGACTGGAAATCCCTGTTCCATCAAATATTGACCGCTGGTTCCCGACAGTCCCCAAGCAATTCCGGCAATCAAGGTCAAAATCGTTCCTTTCGTTGTATTTGACATCCCAAATATCTCCTTTTCATCCTAAAATTATAACACAAAAATTCGGCCAAAACGACCGAATTGACTATATTTTGAGGAGCTATTTCTCTAGTCGAAATCCATGCGATTAATAGACAATTGCAGTCCTTGATCAACCAGCTTTGCCAGTAAGCGATGCAAAAAATGAATACCTGGAGTTTTCATATTGTAATATCCCAGCATATACGCTTTTGAAGTCACTTTTATTCTGTCCGACCAGTTCAACTCTTTCTGCGGATTGTTGACATAGAAAAGCCCACTGACATGCGGCATAGCCATATTTTTTAATATTTTTGACATCATTAACTTTAAGCCTAGCTTCCCTACACTATCAAACACTAAACAGCCACCCGAATACCTTTCGGAAAGTTCAATAACCAGCTGCTTGACTTCATTTTTGGGGAAATAGTGAAAAACGCCAGCAGCCAGCAAAATAATTCCTTTAGAAGCATCAATCCTATCCATCCAGGAATAATCTTTTAAGTCACAAGAAATGGTCGTTTCTCGCTCATGCTCTTTCATTAACTGCTTGCGAACAGATATAACATCTGGAAGATCAATATTTACGATGTGACACAAGCCATTATCACATGCTTTGCCCGTCTCATCCAGACCACAGCCAAGGTTTACTACCGTCGCTTCTGGATACTTTTCCAAGTAATGCTGAATCTCCCACATCATGTCTAATTGCCGCATAGCAGCTTCTAAAGCACCGAATTCATAAAAGAAGGAATTTCTCTTTTTCTCCAGTTTAGAAAAATCATAGTCTAATCTCTGGCATAATGTCTGCGCAAATTCATCTCTATAAAGGGCAGGAAATTTTTCCGAGCACATTTTTCTTCCATACAAAGGAATAATCAACGTTTCTTGAACTGTATTTTTCTCGATAACTATCTTTTCTACTGTCATATAAATACCAATTGCACTTATTTAGACTAATGCTACTCTACATTTAGTTATGGTTCGAAAGTGATGGCAGAGGTTCATGCTATCCTCAGAAGCTTCATGACAAGACATTGGCTTCAAAGTTTCCACATTTCCCTTCTCCCTCCCTTATATAAGTAGGATTCGTCGGAAATTATTATACCACTTCTGCGTGTCCTTTTCTACTTCCTATGATACTCCGAGGATCACAAGTCTTTATTGATGCGAAATTCTTTGCAGCAAAAAAGCCGCAAGATAAATTCTTGCGACTTCACAATATAATTAATCTTCATTTACGAAAGGCATCAAAGCCATTACGCGAGCGCGTTTGATAGCTGTTGTTACTTTACGTTGGTTTTTAGCTGAAGTTCCAGTTACACGACGAGGAAGGATTTTCCCACGTTCTGAAACGAAACGGCTAAGAAGCTCAGTATCTTTGTAATCAACATATTCAATCTTATTTGCTGCGATGTAATCAACTTTTTTACGGCGTTTGAATCCGCCACGACGTTGTTGAGCCATATTCTTTCTCCTTTATTATTCTAGTTTTTCCCTTAGAAAGGCAGATCATCATCTGAGATGTCCATTGGATTTGAGTTACCAAAAGGACTCTCATCACGAGAAAAGTTTGGTACTTGGTTAGACAACGAACCAGCGTTACCATAGTTTGGTGCAGAATTCCCGCCGAAGCTATTGCTGCCATACCCACCTGAAGACTGGCCTTCGCGGCTAGCTCGGCTTTCCAGAAGCTGGAAATTGTCCGCTACGACTTCTGTAACATAAACACGCTGACCTTGCTGATTTTCGTAATTACGGGTCTGAATGCGGCCGGTAATTCCAATCAGGGCGCCTTTTTTAGCCCAATTTGCAAGATTTTCTGCCTGCTGACGCCAGATGACAACATTGATAAAATCCGCTTCGCGCTCACCACTTTGGTTTTTAAAGTTGCGATTGACAGCCAAAGTAAAGGTTGCGACCGCTTGATTTTGCGGAGTATAGCGAAGCTCGGCATCTCGGGTCATCCGACCCACAAGTACAACGTTATTAATCATGAGTCTACCTTCTTAAGCGTCAAGTTTGACGATCATGTGACGAAGAATGTCAGTGTTGATTTTTGAAAGACGGTCAAACTCTTTAAGAGCTAGGTCTTCGTTTGTTTCAACGTTTACGATGTGGTAAAGTCCTTCACGGAAATCTTGGATTTCGTATGCAAGACGACGTTTTTCCCAGTCTTTTGATTCAACAACAGTTGCACCGTTGTCAGTCAAGATAGAGTCAAAGCGTGCTACCAAAGCGTTTTTAGCTTCTTCTTCAATGTTTGGACGAATAATATAAAGAATTTCGTATTTTGCCATTGATTTTTCCTCCTTTTGGTCTAATGACCCCGAGACTTTGCAAGGGGTAAGTGAGGTTTGCTCACAAATAATAATTATAACAGACTTTCAGAGGAATGGCAAGAGAAATTTTTGAGATTGATAAAACTCTCCCTGTCACCAGAGAGAGTCCGAAAAATACGATTCGATTGTATAGTGATTAGACAATCCGACCTTGGTCAACGACTAGTTTTCCAGCCTTGTAGACCTGATGGGTCAGGTTGGTAGCAAAGAAGTAGAGTGGGTAGTCGATATTCTTTGCATCCAAGATAGTGATGTCGGCCTGCTTGCCAGTGTCAAAGCTACCAATCTTATCTTGGCGGTTGACTGAGTATGCAGCATTGATGGTTACAGCATTTAGAACTTCCACCGGTGTCAGGCGCATCATAAAGCACCCTAGCTGCATCACAAACTGCAGGTTAGCCGTTGGGCAGGAGCCCGGATTACTGTCGGTGGTCAAGGTAATAGCCATGCCAGCCTCCAGCATCTTGCGAGCTGGCGCATAAGTATCTTCCATCAGACTGAAGGTCGTTGCTGGCAGAAGATTCCCGATAACCTTGGCTTCTGCCATCTTGCGAATGCCATCATCAGTCGCCATCATCAGATGCTCTGCACTAGTTGCCCCCAGTTCAGCTGCTACATCCACTCCGCCGATAGACTCGATTTCATCAGCATGGATGCGGAGCTTGAAGCCCATTTCCTTAGCTTTCGAAAGCAGGTAACGTGACTCATCAGCTGTAAAGACACCTTTTTCACAGAAAATATCGCAGAACTCAGCTAGATTTTCTTCTTTTACCCGTGGCAGCATTTCTTCGACGATTAGCTCCAGATATTCTTGAGAGCGACCTTTATATTCTGGTGGAACGGCGTGGGCAGCCATAAAGGTCGAAACTAAATCAATATCATGGTCGCGGTCTAGAGCCCCAACAACATCCAGCTGACGCCTCTCTGTTTCCCAGTCCAGACCATAGCCACTCTTAGCCTCAACGGTTGTCACCCCATGCAAAAGCATATAGTCCAGCAGTCTCTTAGACTTATCATAGAGAGTGTCAAAAGAAGCTTCTCGCGTCGCCCGGACTGTGCTGAGGATACCACCACCTTGGGCAAGAATATCCAGATAAGAAACACCAGCTAGCTTCTTAGCAA
The DNA here is from genome assembly GCF_058933875.1 of Streptococcus sp. STC1396. Taxonomy (NCBI): domain Bacteria; kingdom Bacillati; phylum Bacillota; class Bacilli; order Lactobacillales; family Streptococcaceae; genus Streptococcus; species Streptococcus sp. STC1396. Next base: position 55,993 of record NZ_JBZYCU010000007.1, read on the forward strand.
ACTCGTGCTCCCGGCTGCCGCCGTACACTAAGTGAGTGTGACAGTCAATCAAGCCCGGTGTGGCAATCTTTCCTTCAAAAGACTTGATCTGGGTCTCTGGTCCAACCAAGCTGGCATCCGGCTCACCGCTGCCGACGGCTAGGATTTTGCCGTCTTTGACTGCAATATAGCCGTCTTCTAAGACCTGAGCTTCTTTCATCTCTGCACCAAAAAGGGGATGTCCGAGATCCTTGGGACAGAAGACTTGATTAAAGTGAGTTAATAGTAAATCAGCAGTCATGCTTGTTCCTCCGTTTCGTTTTCCAACATACTTGCTTTTCATCATAATACACTATCGTCAAATTATAGTCAAAAGTTTCTAAAAGGCGGTAGACTATATTTTTTTACTGATTTTATCATTTTCTTGACTCTTTATGGACGAGCCTCTTGTATAATAAGCTCGAAACATGTTTTATACCGAAATTTAAAGGAGGATTTTTTCATGTCATACTTTAGTGAAAATGAAATTGCAGCAGCTATGACCGTCAAATTAGACGATGTTCTACCTGAAAAAACGGTTTTCCAAGAAGGTATCCGTCGAGCACCAGACCGGGGCTTCCGTTTGACGCAAGCTCAGACCGAAATTGCTCTTAAAAATGCCCTTCGCTATATTCCTAAAAAATTCCACGAGGAAGTGATTCCAGAATTTTTGGAAGAATTGAAGACTCGCGGACGGATTTACGGCTACCGCTGGCGGCCAAAAGAACGCATCTACGGTAAACCAATTGACGAGTATAAAGGAAACTGTACTGCAGCCAAAGCTATGCAAGTCATGATTGACAATAACCTGAGCTTTGAAATCGCTCTTTATCCTTATGAATTAGTCACTTATGGAGAAACTGGTTCTGTCTGCGCCAACTGGATGCAGTACAATCTAATCATGAAATACTTAGAAGTCATGACCGACCACCAAACCTTGGTTGTAGAATCTGGTCACCCTGTTGGTCTCTTCAAATCTAAACCAGAAGCTCCACGTGTTATCATCACCAACGGTCTTTTAGTCGGTGAGTACGACAACATGAAGGATTGGGAAATTGCAGAAGAAATGGGCGTGACCAACTATGGTCAAATGACAGCCGGTGGCTGGATGTACATCGGCCCTCAAGGTATCGTCCATGGTACTTTCAACACTCTCCTCAATGCTGGACGCTTGAAACTGGGTGTAGCTGATGATGGCGACCTGACAAGCAAACTCTTCATCTCTTCTGGTCTGGGCGGCATGAGTGGAGCTCAAGGGAAAGCAGCCGAAATTGCTAAAGCTGTAGCAATCGTGGCTGAAGTAGACTATTCTCGGATTGAAACCCGCCACTCACAAGGCTGGATTAGCCAATTAGCCGAAAGTCCAAAAGAAGCAATCGACTTAGCTCAGAAAGCTCTGGAAGCTGGCGAATCAACTTCCATTGCCTATCATGGTAACATCGTAGACCTCTTAGAATATGTCAATGAACATAAGATTCATGTTGATTTGCTGTCTGACCAAACTTCTTGCCACAACGTCTATGACGGTGGCTACTGTCCAGCTGGCATCAGCTTTGAAGAACGGACTCGCCTCTTGGCTGAGGACAAGGAAACCTTTGCTAAGCTAGTTGATAAGACGTTGGCTCGCCACTTCAAGGCTATCAAGACCTTGACGAATAACGGAACTTACTTCTTTGACTATGGTAATGCCTTTATGAAGGCAGTCTATGACTCTGGTATCAAAGAAATTTCTAAGAATGGTTTTGATGACAAAGACGGCTTTATCTGGCCATCTTATGTAGAAGATATCATGGGTCCAATGCTCTTTGACTATGGTTACGGTCCTTTCCGTTGGGTATGTCTGAGTGGTAAGCATGAAGACTTGGTAGCTACTGACCATGCAGCTATGGAAGTAATCGACCCTAACCGCCGCTACCAAGACCGCGACAACTACAACTGGATTCGCGATGCAGAAAAGAACCAGCTGGTTGTTGGAACTCAGGCTCGGATTCTCTACCAAGACTGTATGGGCCGTGTCAATATCGCCCTCAAGTTCAATGAATTGGTACGGGAAGGCAAGATTGGTCCTGTCATGATTGGCCGTGATCACCACGACGTATCTGGTACTGACTCACCATTCCGTGAAACTTCAAATATTAAGGACGGTTCTAATGTTACTTGCGACATGGCGGTTCAATGTTACGCTGGTAACGCAGCCCGCGGTATGAGCTTGGTGGCTCTTCACAACGGTGGTGGAACTGGTATCGGTAAGTCTATCAACGGCGGCTTTGGCTTGGTTCTGGACGGCAGCGAACGCATTGATGAAATCATCAAGTCTGCTATCGCTTGGGATACCATCGGTGGAGTTGCACGTCGTAACTGGGCTCGTAATGAACATGCTATCGAAACAGCTATCGAGTACAACCGTCTCAACCAAGGAACAGACCACATCACGATTCCATACTTGACTGACGAAGATTTGGTCAAAGAATCTGTTAAGAAATTGTTTAAATAGACGGATATCCTTTCCTCCTACTTTCGACCTGAGCTGGATATCAAATCTGGCTCAGGAGGAGGTTCTGCTTCATTAAGTTCATATTATAAATTAAAATTATTGATATCACGAGGTAATATCTTATGGCAAAAATTGTTGAATGTATTCCTAACTTTTCTGAAGGCCGCAACCAAGCGGTCATTGACGGTTTAGTGGAAACAGCTAAGAGCGTGCCAGGCGTAACACTTTTGGACCACTCTTCTGATGCCAGCCACAACCGCAGCGTCTTTACCTTGGTCGGTGACGATCAAAACATTCAGGAAGTTGCCTTCCGTCTGGTCAAATATGCTTCTGAAAACATTGACTTGACCAAGCACCAGGGCGAACATCCTCGTATGGGCGCAACTGATGTCCTGCCTTTTGTACCGATTAAGGACATCACAAGTGAGGAATGCGTAGAAATTGCGAAGACAGTGTCTGAGCGCATCAACCGCGAGCTCGGTATTCCTATCTTCCTCTATGAAGATGCAGCGACTCGTCCTGAGCGCAAGAATCTGGCTAAGGTTCGTAAAGGGCAATTCGAAGGCATGCCAGAAAAACTCTTGGAAGCTGACTGGGCTCCTGACTACGGCGAAAGAAAGATTCACCCAACTGCTGGTGTCACTGCTGTCGGAGCTAGAATGCCGCTCGTTGCCTACAACATCAATTTGGATACAGACGATTTGGAAATTGCCAATAATATTGCCAAAATCATCCGTGGATCAAGCGGTGGCTACAAGTACTGTAAAGCTATCGGTGTTATGCTGGAAGACCGCAACATTGCTCAGGTTTCTATCAACATGGTCAATCTAGAAAAATTCCCGCTCTATCGTGTCTTTGAAACAGTTCGCTTTGAAGCGAAACGCTATGGAGTTGGCATCCTCGGCTCAGAAGTCATCGGTTTGGCTCCAGCCAAGGCTTTGATTGACGCAGCAGAATACTATCTGCAAATCGAAGATTTTGACTACGGCAAGCAAGTTCTGGAAAACCATTTGCTGGGCTAGGAGGACAGAAACCTATGAAATTAGTAGATTTAAGTTTGACAGAATTTGCCCAAGTCCTCGGCTCAGATGCTCCTGCACCAGGAGGCGGCTCTGCCGCTGCTCTTTCCGCAGCGAACGGTATCTCCCTGACTAAGATGGTTTGCGAATTAACCCTTGGCAAGAAAAAATACGCAGAATTTGAAGCAGAAATTGCTCAAGTGCACGCAGAAAGTGCCCGCCTGCAAGAAAGCTTGCTCGCAGCTATTGATAAGGACACCGAAGCCTTCAATCTGGTCTCCGCCGTCTTTGATATGCCTAAGGAAACAGAGGAAGATAAGGCTGCCCGTCGAGAAGCTATGCAACAAGCCCTCAAGGAAGCGACCAAATCACCTTATGGCATGATGGAAGACATCTTGGCTGCCCTGCAAACGACTCAAAAGGCTGTCGGTAAATCCAATACCAATGCTGCCAGCGACCTGGGGGTAGCAGCTCTCAACCTCAAGGCTGGACTGCAAGGCGCTTGGCTCAATGTCCTCATCAACCTGTCAGGTGTCAAGGATGAAGCATTCGTCGCAGACTACCGCAGCAAGGGTGAAGAGCTCCTGCAAAAAGGCTGCGCTCTAGCCGATGAAATTTATCAAGAAATTTTGAAAGTTGTCTAATAGATAAACGGAAGAGAAGTCCATTTTTTCCATTAATGAACTTCCTTCTCCTCAAGAGGTAACAATATGGTTTTATCAGATATTGAAATCGCGAATTCGATTCAAATGAAGCCCATCAAAGAGGTGGCAGAAAAGCTAGGAATTGCTGAAGACGCCCTGTCTCTTTATGGAAATTACAAGGCAAAAATCAGTGCTGGCCAACTGGAAGCCTTAAAAGACAAGCCAGACGGCAAACTGATTCTCGTGACAGCTATTTCTCCGACACCAGCTGGAGAAGGTAAGACCACGACTTCTGTCGGACTGGTCGATGCTCTGGCTGCTATCGGTAAAAAAGCCGTTATCGCTCTGCGGGAGCCTTCACTCGGACCTGTCTTTGGTATCAAGGGCGGAGCTGCTGGCGGTGGTCACGCTCAAGTTGTACCCATGGAGGACATCAACCTCCACTTCACTGGTGACTTTCATGCCATCGGTGTTGCCAACAATCTGCTGGCGGCTCTCATTGACAACCACATCCACCACGGCAATGCCTTAGGCATCGACTCTCGCCGCATCACTTGGAAGCGGGCAGTGGATATGAATGACCGGCAGCTGCGCCACATCGTAAATGGCTTGCAGGGCAAGGTCAACGGTGTTCCACGTGAAGATGGTTTTGACATTACAGTTGCTTCTGAGGTTATGGCTATTCTCTGTCTGTCAGAAAATATCACTGACCTCAAGAACCGTTTGGAAAAGATTATCATTGGCTACAGCTTTGACGGTAAGCCAGTAACTGCCAAGGATCTAAAAGCTGGTGGCGCTATGGCGGCTGTGCTCAAAGACGCTATCCATCCAAACTTGGTTCAAACTCTGGAACACACACCAGCCTTGATTCACGGCGGACCATTCGCCAACATTGCTCATGGCTGTAATAGTGTCCTAGCTACCAAGCTGGCTCTCAAATATGCCGACTATACAGTCACAGAAGCTGGTTTCGGTGCTGACCTCGGTGCTGAAAAATTCATTGATATCAAGTGTCGTACATCTGGTCTTCGTCCATCGGCTGTAGTTCTGGTTGCTACTATCCGCGCTCTCAAGATGCACGGTGGTGTGGCTAAGAGTGATCTGGCTGAAGAAAATGTCCAAGCCGTTGTAGATGGTCTGCCAAACTTGGAAAAACATCTGGAAAACATTCAAGACGTTTATGGCCTGCCAGCAGTCGTTGCCATCAATAAATTCCCACTGGATACCGAAGCAGAGTTGCAAGCAGTTTATGACGCCTGCCAAAAACGCGGGGCTGACGTAGTAATTTCCGACGTTTGGACAAATGGCGGAGCCGGCGGTAAAGAACTAGCTGAAAAAGTCGTTGAATTGGCCGAAGGAGACAATCACTTCCAATTTGTATATAATGAAGAGGACTCCATTGAGACCAAGCTCAACAAAATTGTTACTAAGGTCTATGGAGGCAAAGGCGTTCGCCTGACTCCTGCCGCTAAACGTGAGCTCAAACAACTGGAAGAACTGGGCTTCTCCAACTATCCTATCTGTATGGCTAAGACTCAGTACTCTTTCTCAGACGATGCTAAGAAACTGGGCGCACCTAAAGACTTTGTTGTGACTATCAGCCAGCTAAAAGTTTCTGCCGGTGCAGGATTCATCGTCGCTCTGACTGGTGCAATCATGACCATGCCAGGGCTGCCTAAAGTTCCTGCCAGCGAAAAAATTGATGTTGACAAAGACGGCAATATCAGCGGTTTGTTCTAATAAATACCAAAAATGACAAATGTAACCCTTCTAAGAGCAAAGGATTTTCAAGTTTCCGATTGGTCGGGGGGAAAGACAAAACAGCTTTATCTTTCCCCGCCAACTGGCCACTATGGTAAGCGGGACTTTGACTATCGGCTCTCAACAGCAACTGTGGAGTTGACTGAAAGTCAGTTTTCTGACCTCAGCGGCTTTCACCGCATTCTCATGAGCCTGGACCACACACTTCATCTCCACAATGCCAGCCGGCAGGAGGAAACGGTTCTAGCTCCCTTTACCCCCTATCTCTTCGAAGGGAGTGATTCTATCACAAGTCGGGGGACTTGTACCGACTTTAACTTAATCTACAGCGACCATTATCAGGGACAGATGATTGCCATCTCAAATGGGCAAGAGCTTAGCCGAGATGACGAAATTCAATTTATCTATGCCTTAGGTAATTTGACGGTGACAGGAACAAACCTGCCAGCGCTTAATCTAGAGGCAGACGAGCTTCTGATAGTGGAACAAGAGACTCAGGCAACTGAGCTGCAAATAATGTTTTCAAGCAACCAACCAAAAGGTATTCCTCTTGCTATTTGGGCTGGTTTAAAACACATCCCCGCTAAGTAAAGATACAGCGATGATGTAAGCTTGGCTTGTCACCGCCCTATCTTTACTTGGAAGGGCTATCCCATATCTCTAAAGGAGAAACATTATTATGGATGCAACTAAACTCACTGCACAAGAACAAGAACAGGAAAAAGCGAAATTCAGTTTTTCCGGTGCAACTCTCTACGGTATCAACGCCGTTATCGGTTCAGGGATTTTCCTCCTACCGCAAAAAATTTATAAAGGACTTGGTCCTGCCTCTCTAGCTGTCATGCTTGGAACAGCCTTCCTCGTTATTCTCCTAGCCGTCTGCTTGGCAGAAACTGCAGGTTATTTTAATAAAAACGGCGGAGCTTTCCAATATTCCAAAGCGGCCTTTGGAGACTTTATCGGCTTTAATGTAGGTTTTCTAGGCTGGGTCGTAACCATCATCGCTTGGTCAGCAATGGCTGCCGGCTTTGCCCGACTCTTCGTCATTACCTTCCCGGCTTTTACTCCTTACGAATTGGTCCTTAGTATCACTTTGATTGTCTTGCTTAGCTTGATGAATATTGCTGGTTTGAAGACCTCTAAATTTTTCACACTGGCTGCAACTGTAGCTAAGTTGATTCCAATCATTGCCTTTGCAGCCTGTGCTCTCTTCTTTATCAAAGGTGGAATAGACAAAGGAAACTTCACTCCTTTCCTACAGCTTGAACCTGGAACCAATGTCATGACTGCTATTGCCAACACAGCCGTCTATATCTTCTATGGCTTCATTGGCTTTGAAACCATGTCTATCGTTGCCGGTGAGATGCGCAACCCAGAAAAGAACGTGCCTCGGGCTATCCTAGGCTCCATTAGTATCGTTTCAGTCCTTTATATGCTCATCATCGCTGGAACCATTGCCATGCTGGGTAACCATATCCTGCAAACAAATGCTTCTGTACAAGATGCCTTTGTCGCAATGATTGGCCCTGCTGGAGCTTGGATTGTCTCTATTGGTGCCCTTATCTCAATCGCCGGTCTTAATATCGGGGAATCCATCATGGTACCGCGTTATGGTGCAGCCATCGCAGATGAAGGCTTGCTCCCTAAGAAAATTTCAGAAACCAACTCTAAAAACGCTCCTGTTGTTGCAATTATCATTTCTGGAGCATGTGCCATCGCCCTACTCTTCTCTGGTAAATTTGAAGAATTAGCAACCCTCAGCGTGGTCTTCCGTTTCTTCCAATACATTCCAACTGCTTTGGCGGTCTTGAAACTCAGAAAAATGTATCCAGAAAAGAAGGTTGTCTTCCGTGTACCATTCGGCCCTGTCATCCCTGTCTTAGCTGTTGTTGTCAGCCTCATTATGATTGTGGCTGACAATCCAATGAACGTGGTTTACGGTGTCATTGGAGCTGCCGTTGCTAGCTTAGTCTACTACTTCATGCACGGTCGAAAACGGCTTTCTACTAACCCTGACTAACTCTAAGCGCTCTATCCCATAATGGAGGATTCTACATGTCAAAATTGATTCATTTAGACGGAAATAGTCTAACACTTGAAGATGTTATCGCAGTAGCCCGACATGGAGCCACCTGCGAAATCAACCAAGATGCTAAAAAAGCTGTAGAAGCTTCCCGCAAAATCGTGGATGACATCGTTCGCGAAAAACGGGTAGTCTACGGTGTCACGACTGGATTTGGCTCTCTCTGCAATGTCAGCATCTCACCAGAAGATACGATCCAGCTGCAGGAAAACCTCATCCGTACCCATTCTTCAGGTTATGGCGATCCCCTACCTGAAGATGCAGTCCGTGCCATCATGTTAATTCGGATTAATTCCCTAGTCAAGGGCTACTCTGGCATTCGTCTCTCTACTGTCGAAAAGCTTCTGGAATTGCTCAATAAAGGCGTCACACCTTACATTCCAGAAAAAGGCTCTCTGGGAGCTTCCGGTGACTTAGCACCACTAGCTCACATGGTTCTGCCTATGCTAGGACTAGGTCGCGCTTACTACCAAGGTGAATTACTCTCTGGACAAGAAGCTTTGGACAAGGCCGGTATCGAGAAAATTGCTCTAGCAGCCAAGGAAGGGCTGGCGCTGATTAACGGTACGACTGTCCTGACAGGTATCGGAGCTCTGGCTACCTACGATGCCATCCAGCTTCTTAAGCTGTCAGATGTCGCTGGCGCTCTTTCCATGGAAGTTCACAATGGGATTACCAGTCCTTTCGAAGAAGACCTGCATACCATTCGACCTCAGAGCGGACAGCTGGCTACAGCCCGCAATATCCGCAACCTTCTAGAAGGCAGTGGAAATACGACCGTAGCCACTCAACAACGGGTCCAAGACCCATATACCCTGCGTTGTATTCCGCAGATTCATGGTGCCAGCAAGGACTCTATCGCTTATGTCAAGACCAAGGTTGAGATTGAAATCAACTCCGTTACAGACAACCCCATCATTACTAAGGAAGGCCATGTTATCTCAGGCGGTAACTTCCACGGAGAACCAATGGCACAGCCATTCGACTTCCTCGGCATCGCTATTTCTGAAATCGGAAATGTATCCGAGCGTCGCGTGGAACGTCTGGTCAACAGCCAACTGAGCAAGCTCCCATCCTTCTTGGTGAAACACCCAGGACTCAACTCTGGCTTTATGATTACCCAGTATGCTTGTGCTTCACTCGCTTCTGAGAACAAGGTCTTGTCTCATCCAGCCAGCGTAGACTCTATCCCATCTTGTGAGAACCAAGAAGACTTTGTCAGCATGGGAACAACCGCAGCACGTAAGGCAGCTGAGATTCTCAAGAATTCTCGCCGCATCGTGGCAACAGAAATCATGGCAGCCTGCCAAGCTCTGGATTTAAAACCAGAAAACCATGAACTAGGCAAGGGAACCAAGCCAGCCTATGACCTCTTCCGTCAGCATGTCCGCTTTATCGAGTTTGACAAGGACATCGAAATCTACGAAGAGCTCAACAAGGCTTCTGAGCTGATTGAAAGCGAAGAATTCCTAGCAGCAGTTGAAAAAGCTGTGGATCTGAGCATTCAGTTCTAAAGCTGATAACTCTTTGAAAATCAACCTTTGACTGCATTAAACCTCTTTGATGAACTTCAGTTCTATCTGCAGTAGCTTGCCTTGTCAAACATCGATTTTCTTTGAGTATGAAAAACTATCATAAGAAGCCCGCTCCCGTTCAGCTGGGCTTCCTTTTTCTGCCAAAAGTCATTGACAGGCTTGGTGGAAACTCTTATAATAAAATCGCAAGTATCGTTATGGAAAAGGATAAAATCATGTTAGAAGATTACTATCAGCTAGATAACAGTTACTATCATCGGGGACTAGAGGATAATTTATATGCTGCCAAGTGGGGTATGGTTATTGAGTTTTTGGACTTGAATGATCCGAAGTTGACACCTTTTGACGGCATCAACTTTGCCCTGATTGGCTTTAAAAGCGACAAGGGAGTCTATATTAACCACGGCCGAGTGGGGGCAGTCGAAGGCCCTCAGGCTGTCCGAACCCAGCTGGCTAAACTCCCTTGGCACCTAGGCAGAAACGTCCGCGTCTTTGATGCCGGCGATATTGACGGCCCTAACCGCTCTCTAGAGCAGTTGCAGCAGAGTCTGGCTCGGGCTGTCAAACGCCTGCGGGAGCTCAATCTTCGGCCTATCGTTCTGGGCGGTGGCCACGAAACAGCCTATGGTCACTATCTAGGCCTCAAGTCTTCGCTAGCTCCTGACCAAGACTTGGCCGTCATCAATATGGATGCCCATTTTGACTTGCGCCCCTATGACCAGACTGGTCCTAATTCCGGTACTGGTTTTCGCCAGATGTTCGATGACACTCTGGCTCAGAAGCAAGTCTTTAACTATCTCATCTTAGGGATTCAGGAGCACAATAACAATCTCTTTCTCTTTGATTTTGTAGCCAGATCCAAAGCCATTCAGTTTCTGACTGGGCTGGATATCTACAAGATGGGGTACAAGGAGGTCTGCAAGATTGTCGATGCCTATCTGGCCGACAAGGAGCACGTCTATCTGACCATTGATATTGACTGCTTTGCTGCCGGGGCTGCTCCTGGTGTCAGTGCTATCCAGTCGCTGGGGGTCGACCCCAATCTCGCAGTTTTAGTCTTCCAGCACATTGCTGCTTCAGGCAAGCTGATTGGCTTTGACATCGTGGAGGTCTCCCCGCCTCATGATATTGACAATCACACGGCTAACCTAGCCGCTAGCTTCGTCTTTTACCTGACCCAGGTTTGGGCTCAGGTACATGACTGATCGTCTTTCGATGGGACTTTTAACAATTTTGCTATTATATTTTAGAAACATAAAAGAGGATGAAAATAGTTTCATCCTCTTTTACTATCTATTTGCTTCCTGAGACAAGCTCAGGTGCAAGTTTTCTAATTCTTTTAGCTGGTGACGGTCACGGTAGGGATTTAGGTGGCTTTTAGCCGTATCATAGTAGGACTCAAAGTCCTGAGCCAGCAAGTCTTCAAATCTAGCTTCCTGCAAGTTGCCAGTCAACAAACGATATTTAATCACAGCCATCAGATAGTAAATCAGCCCCTTGTCCCGCGGATTACCATAGCGACTGATAAGATTATCCTTTTTCCGCAACAGCTCTAGCACAGGCTGGTAAGCGCCCTTCTCACAGCCAATCAGAGCCAGATAGACTTCCAGCTGAGCCTCTTTCCATGGAAAACTGAGGGTTTCCAGCGCTTTTTTAGCCTTAAGAAAAATCTTCTCCGCCTGCTCATGATCCCCCAGCCAGTAATAAGTCATACCCAAGCCAATATAAAAGGCAAAAATCGAAGGCTCTGATGTTTTATTTTCTGTTAGCTCAATTGCCTCCTTTTGATGGACCAATGCTGTCGTGAAATTCCCACGGATCTGCTCAATTTCCGCTAGATAATCCAAGGCTGCTGCAATCTGAATCGAATACTTGGAGCGAAGCGAGGCCGTCAGACTGAAACAGTCGATAGACCGGTAAAGGTGATGAAGTGACTGCTCCTCGTCTCCAATTATGAGATGATAAAGCCCCTTAAGGCGGAGGTTGATAGCAATGGCCTCGTGATTATTGGCCTGCACCGAAGCATCTAGAGCCAAATCTGTATAATAGCGCATCTCTGGGATATTTTCTGTCTGGATACAGTAGTAGATCATCTGCCGATAACCTTCTAGAAGAAAGTCCATCTGCTGCAGCTCCTTGGCCGAGGCAAGCACCTGCTGAATATTGTCCATCCCCTGCTGATAATTTCCTGTCCGGATGGCATAGCGTCCTTCCAGATAGAGAAAGCGGAGAACCAGCAACTGAAACTCCTTGTGATTCTGATGTTTTCTTTCCAACTCTTGTATTTGCCGACGGATGCGGTCAAACTGGTCCAGAACCGCCGATTGATTGGCATCGTCCGTCTTTTCGATAAAGCCAAACTCCCGTGAATAAATCGGAAAGAGTTCGTGATGAAACTGCAGGGTGGCTTCCAGATAATGCAGCTCATATTCCAGAGACTTGATGGCCTGCTTGGCCATCTTGTAGTGATAGGCAATGTCATTGAGCAGTTGGGCATGATAGAAAGAGCTTCCCAGCTGGTCTTCCATACTCTGAGCAATCTGGTGATGCAGCATCCGCCTCTTTGCCAGCGACAAGCGTTCATAGGCATAGATCTGCAGAAGCTCCTGACTGAACCGCAGCATCAACTTCTCTTCTTGCTCCTCCTCTATCAACAGCTGCTTCTGTCTCAACTCCTCAGTGATTTCAACCACCTCTTCCATAGGCAAAGCCAGCAGCTTACCCAAGAGCGAAAGCGAAGCAGAAATGCTGAAGCAAGCAAGATAGTCTACCAGTTCCTCCTCCCCGCTGCTCAAGTAGTCCAGCTTCAAAGACAGCTTAGCCCTGATAGCGGGAGTCAGCGGATGAAACTTTTCTCCTCGCAAGAACTGCTTAGCATACTCCGTCAGAAAGAAGGGAATGCCCTGACTAACCCGATAAATATCCTCAAGCTGCTGCTCAGACATAGCCACCTGACCTGTCTGCGCCTGTAAGTAAGCCACACTGTCCTGAAACTTCAGCGACTGCAGTTGAATAAAATCTAACTTATTACGAACCAGCAAGTGATTGAAAAAATGTTCCAGATAAGGTGGTGTACTCAGATGCTTGGTCAAAACAAAGGCCACAGGATAGTCACTCAGATGATTCATGACCTGCTTCAGGACAGCAGCACTAGCCGCATCCATCCAATGGCAGTCCTCTATCAAAATGACCAAGGCCTTTTTCTTGGAAATTTTCTGTAAGATATCCACCACAAACTGAGCCAGCTTATCCGCATCTAGCTGAACTCCAGAGGCACCCTCTATCAAAATCGGGAAATAACTTTCTAAAATGACCTGCCACTGGCTAAGAGAGAGGATCTGGTGCTGAATGACCAAGTCACCCAGTCCATCTAGCAAGCCACGCCAAGGCTGCAGAGCTATCTTCATCTCATCCTTGAAGCACTCAGCCATGACAATCTGGAAATCCTTGGTCTGATTGGCCAGCACTTGGCGAGTCACCGTCCGCTTACCAATACCAGTCCCTCCGACTAGGACCAAAGCACGCGCCTCTTGGTCCTCTAAAATCTTAGAAAAGTAAGACTCCAAGCGCTTGATTTCATCTACCCGACCGAAAAAGTGGTCCGTATTGCGCAGAAACTGCTTGGTCTTGCGCTCGCTACGATCCTTGGCAAGCACTTCGTGGTAAAGTTGCTGGATAGCCTCATTAGGACTGATGCCCAGCTCCTTGTCCAAAAGGTTCACCAATTTATAATAGGTCTCAATTACCTTGCCGGGCCGTTCATTCTCCTGATAGAACTTCATCAGCAGGTGATAGTTCTTTTCATCAAACTCATCAATACTAATCAAACGGTGTAAATTTTGCTCTGTTTCTTCCAAATCCAGCTGGTTGTTTCCCTTTTCGAGCTGTTGGTAGCAGGCTTGGATATACAGCTGCTCATATCGGGTTCGCATCTTGGAAACCCAATAATCAAAGGCCTCACTATCCTTGAGATAAAAGCCCTGCAGAAAATCCCCCTGATAGAGCGACAGATGCTCCGCAGGATTGTCTGAAAAGAGCTCCACATCACTTTCAATTCTACACTTAGGATTGAGCGACAGAACCGTCCGGTTGGGAGCGATAATCCAGTCCCCGCCCAGCAGTTTATTGGTCTGATAGATAGTATTGCGCAGATTTTTTTTGGCAGTCTGATTGTTTTTATTTTCCCAGAGAATCCCTGCAATCTCCTCCCGATTGACTGTTCCATTGATATGAAGATAGTAAAGCAGGGCATTGATTTTGGCAAAAGGGAAAAAGACTTCCTCTTGATTAAGAAAGACAGTCGGATTTCCTAGTAATTTCAACCTTAAAAGAGCTTTGTCCATGAAAACGCCTCCAAAAAAGCTTATAAAACTAATATAAACAAAAAAAGACAGTTTAGCAAGTAAATTATTATACTAACCCCTAATTTACAGTTTTTAAATTGCTTATCGTTAGGGAGCCGTCCTTATAAGACGAAAATATAATTTTAAAAAGGAACTTATAAAGAAGTACCTCCTTCTGTTCCTTTTCTCCTTCTACGCATAATCGGTTGGAAATGCGTGAAACAATCCTAGACCCATGGTAGTATGTAGGAAGCTGCCTATAGGATTGTTGGCCTATCGGCCTTGTTAAGCAGCCACTTCATCGTTAGTTTGATAACTGTTGACAATCGGTTTTGCTGTATACCTAGCCCCAGTCAAAAACTTATCTACTCGAATAGAAAAAGTAGAACGTATAAAAAAACGACTGGGATGAACAGAGCTACTTATAACGGACAGTGTAAAAAATTTATATACTGTTCTTATAAGGAGGCTCTTTTCTTAGGTTTGAATTGTCAAATTAAGTGCACAATTTTACCATAAAATACTTCATAAGGAGTTTTCCAGCTAAGTAATTTCTACTCTAATTTATGCCTCATTCCTCAAAATCGTCTCTATATTTCCTTTTCAAAAGTATTTCGATCTTATCCATTCCACGTTCTTTCCTTAAAAAAAATTTAACTTTTTCTTAAAGCTAACTGATATCAGCTAGCTTTAAGCCGCAGTCTGTATACTTTCTACAAATCATCTAAGAAAGAGGTACTGATTATGGACTATCTAGTGATTCCGGCTTATGAGCCTGATTATAATCTTATTAAGCTGATAAAAAAAATTCACCATAAGAGTGATTTTCATATCATTGTTATCGATGACGGCAGCTCTTCCAAATGCCAGACAGTCTTTGAGAAGGCTGAACAATATGCAACTGTCCTCCATCACGAGAACAATCAAGGCAAGGGGCAAGCGCTGAAAACTGCTTTTACCTTTATCCAAGCACTGAAGATATACGGAACGGTTATCACAGCAGATGCGGATGGCCAGCACAAGGTTTGGGATATTTTCCGCGTAGCAGCCAAAGCTTCTGAAAATCCCAATCAGCTGATTCTGGGCGCACGCGCCTTTACTGGCAAGGTGCCTCTGCGCAGCCGATTCGGCAATAGTCTGACTCGGGCTCTCTTCAAACTTCAGACTGGCGTGGGTGTCTCCGATACTCAGACAGGCTTGCGAGCCTTTACGACCAATATGATTCCCTTTATGCTAAAGGTAGAGGGCCAGCGCTATGAGTATGAAATGAACATGCTCTTAGAAGCCAGCAAGGAATATCCCATTTTGGAAGTGCCCATTGAGACGGTCTATATCAATGACAATCAAGGCTCCCACTTCCGACCAATTCGGGATGGACTCATGATTTATAAAAATATTTTCAAATTTGCCCTGACTTCTCTCAGCAGTTTCGTCGTTGACTACATCGTCTATGCACTGGCTCTCTTGTTTTTAACTGCTGTGCCGACCAGCATGAGAATTCTTTTAGCTAACGGGATTGCCCGCGTGACCAGCTCAATCTTTAACTATTCGACCAATAAAAAGCTGGTCTTTAAGAACGACGACAGTATACTCAAGACAGGAACCGGCTATTTCAGCCTAGCTGTAGTGCTCTTTATCCTAGATACACTGCTGATTCGCCTCTTCTACGCTGTCTTTGGTATTAATCTTCTGATTGTCAAAATCATCGTCGGCATCTTACTCTTCACCGTCTCCTGGATGGTGCAAAAGAGATTTATTTTTAAGGAAAGGACACACACCACATCATGAAATTTTTAAAGAAACGCTATGCCTATGCCTCCATTTTCGGGTTGCTCCTGACAGCTTCCTTCAGCTACTCCATGCTGAAAACCTTTGTCATCGCTGAAACTATTTCTACGGTTTCAAGCGCAAGTTCGTCGTCCAATGCCGAGGCTGCCAGCAAGGCTGCGGAGACAGCAACAGTGACGGATACCAGCTATTCAGACGACAACATCTCGGTCACATTGACTGAAAAGACCGTCAGCAACACCCAAGTCTACATCGCTGATGTGACCGTCAGCTCATCAGAATATCTGAAAACGGCCTTTGCCCAAAACACTTACGGAAACAATGTCACAGCAAAAACCTCGGAAACGGCTGCCAACAACAATGCTATCCTAGCGGTTAACGGCGACTACTACGGAGCCAACACAACTGGCTATGTCATCCGCAATGGCGTCGTCTACCGCGATACCGTCCGAGAAGACTCCAGCAATGGGGATTTGGCTATTTACAAAGACGGCTCCTTTAAGATTGTCTATGAAGACCAAGTCTCTGCCGATCAACTGGTCAAAGACGGTGTGGTCAATCTCTTGGCCTTCGGCCCAGCTCTTGTAGAAAATGGTGAGATTGTCGTTAATACCAAGTCCGAAGTCGGCCAGTCCATGTCTTCAAATCCACGGACAGCCATCGGTATCATTGATGAAAACCACTATATCATCATCGTTTCAGACGGACGCACCTCAGAAAGCGAGGGACTTTCCCTCTACCAGATGGCAGAAATCATGAAATCTTACGGTGTCAAGACCGCCTACAACCTTGATGGCGGCGGCTCCTCTACACTTTACTTTAACGGTCAGGTCATTAACAAACCTACAACCAACGGAAATACTATCTCAGAAAGGTCGGTGAGTGATATTGTCTACATCGGTTACTAATCCCAGCAAAAAACGTTTTAGAAAAACAGCCCTTATCTACGCACTGTTAACTATTTTCTTCTTTGCATTTAGCAGAATCTATGAATCCTTCAGTTTCGGCGAAACATCTAGCCACATGCACTATCTCTTTGCCATTCCTCTAGCAGGCGGCATCCTCCTTCTGCTCTTCATGAAGGTCATCCCTAATCTCTCTCGGCTCAGCCTCAACCTCTGGAACTCAGCTGTAGCCATCATAGCAGCAGGCATGCTCTTTCGTGGCATCGTCAATCTGTCTGGCCGCTCCACGACACTGGATATGCCCTACTGGTACGTAGGAGTAGCCTTTGCAGCTCTGGCACTACTCTCCATGGTCTTTACTCGAAGTGTGTGGGAGGCGGAAGAGCAAGCTCAACCAATACCCAGCAAAAAAGAAGACGCAAAACTAAGTCGCCGTGAAACCTACAGTCAAGTATAAACCAAAAAACCTCAGAAAAAAAGCTGAGGTTTTTAATGTGGGGATCATCCTTCTGATCATTTATCTCTATGAATAGTTAGGTAAATCTGCTTCTTCATTCACACTCATACACATCACCCGTCAGTGGGTCAATGACTTCTGCCAGCTTAAAATGTCCCTGCTCATAATGGTAATGGCAGATAGCGCAGTTGCCAAAGCGCACCTTGGGATCCAGAGATTGAGCCGCAATCTTGAGATAGAAGGCCCACATGGCACCGCCGTGGCTAACAGCCAAGACTGGCTCTGCTCCTGCCTGCTCCATAACCTCGGTCAGAGTGACTAGCATGCGCTCACCGACTTGGTCCACACCTTCTCCGCCATAAGGAACGAAAAGATCTTCAAATGACGTAGCTCCTGGTCGAAATTTCGGCTGCAAACGTTCAGGCTGGGCCTCAAAAAGACCAAAGTTCCATTCTTTAATACCCTTAAGGCGAGTATAGTCGGTTCGGCCGGAGACGAGTTCTAAGGTATCGGAAGCTCGCTCCTGGGTGGACGAGTAGAGAGGACCAAAACGAATGCCCCGCTCTTTCAAATACGCTCCTGCCTGCCGGGCTTGGTCCTGCCCCAGTTCTGTCAAAGGAGAGTCGCAAACTCCCTGCACCAAGCCTTCTTGGTTGAAAAAAGTCTGGCCGTGCCGCATCAAATATAAATCTTTCATTTTCCCTCCCAATCGCTAAAATCGTGACCAATCACTTCTTCAAGGTAGAATTGATCATTCTCAAAGGTAAACTTCAAAATCCCACAGTTGGTCATGTGACCTAGGTCATCCAGACGCCAGTTTTTCCGCCAAGCTCTGGCAAAATTGGCCATGGCCCCGCCATGGGAGACCATGAGCACAGACTGACCGTCTGTCTCTTGCATGAGCTGAAGAATGGTCGCTGCCATGCGCTCCCGCACCTGTTCTTGCGATTCACCGCCATAGGTAACAAAGAAATCTTCATAGGGCAGGGGCGGATTGAGATCTTCACTTTCCCCTTCAAAGGTACCGAAGTTCCACTCCTTGAGCCCCTTTATACGCTTATAGGGAAGCTTCCCGTCTGTTACCAATTCCAAAGTATCACAAGCTCGCTCCTGAGTAGAACTGTAGGCGTCGTCAAACGTAATACCGGCATCCTTAAAATATTGCCCTGCCACCTTGGCCTGATAAATACCAAAATCAGTCAGAGGAGCATCACACCAGCCCTGCACCTTATGGCGTAGGTTGAAAAGCGTTTGGCCATGCCGCATCAGATAAAGGGTTTTTGCCATCATTCATATCTCCTTTAGATGAGTTCTAACTTATCAAATGCCTTGTAGAGACCGTCTTGGCTGACCGAGTCTGTCATCAGATCGGCCATGGCCTTGATTTCCGCTCCGCCATTTCCCATAGCAACTCCGATCTGACAATAGTCCAGCATAGGAATATCAACCTTGGCATCGCCAAAAGCCAGAGTATCCGCCTTGTCAGCATCCAGATGCTTCAGCAGAACCTCAATAGCATGCGCCTTGGTAATGTCTTTGACACCCAAATCACCAAAGAGAGTATGCTCCCCCTTGCCTCCCCAAGTACCCGCCTTGAGCTCAGGAAAAGCTGCCTTAGAATCCAGGTGGTCTTGGTAACTCTTTAGGATAAAGCTGACTTTGTTCAGGTCGTCCCGATAGAGATCCCCACCATAAACCAGACCGTGAAGAGCTTCTTCTGCCTCCATATTTACAACTTCTTCTGGCTTGGCACCTTTTCCAAGAACGTAGGTTCGAAGCACCGGTCGCGCTGCTTCGCGGAAGCCCCTGCTTGCAAAGAGACCATTATTGCTCTCTAGGTAAAACTCTAGCCCCCGCTCTTGAAGCCAGTCGACTAGCCTTTTAGCGACATCTCGCGGAATCAGCTGGTGTAGGATGACCTGCCCCTCATGCTCCACATAAGAGCCGTTGCCACCAATCATGCCATCAAAGCCAATATCCCAAATTTCCGGCGACATCTCAGCCTTGCTGCGACCTGTGCAGACATAAACCAGATGGCCCTTTTCCCGTGCCTTCCGAATGGCAAGCACAGCTGAATCCGGTATATGATTATCGTAGTCGATGAGGGTCCCATCCACATCCAGAAAGATGATTTTTCTCGTCATAAAGCCCTCTGCTTCCTAATCATTCAAGATAGACGCGCCATTTGTCTCAATGACTTTCTGATACCAGAAGAAAGAGTCCTTGCGGGAGCGATCATAGCTCCCATTCCCCTCATCGTCTGCATCAACATAGATAAAGCCATAGCGTTTGCTCATTTCTGAAGTGGAAGCGGATACTAGATCAATACAGCCCCAAGGCGTGTAACCCATGAGCTCCACTCCGTCCTCAATCGCTTCATACATTTGCTCAATATGGGCCTTCAGGTAATCAATCCGGTAACTGTCATGAATAGAGCCATCTGCTTCTACCTGATCCAGCGCTCCCAAGCCATTTTCTACGATGAAGAGAGGCACTTGATAGCGGTCATATAGTTTATTTAAGGTAATGCGCAAGCCAACTGGATCAATCTGCCAGCCCCAATCAGAAGCTTCTAGGTAAGGATTCTTTTCACCCAGTGAGAAATTCCCAGCGGTCTTTTCCCCTTCTCCTTCTGTCACCCGTGCTACAGAAGACATGTAATAGCTAAAGGACATGAAGTCTACTGGGTAGCGGGCTAAGAGCTCCAAATCCCCATCCGCTATCTCTAATGTAATGCCATTTTCTTTAAAGAACCGCTTGGCATAGCTTGGGTATTTACCACGAACCTGAACATCAGAGAAGAAGAGATTTTCATGGTCTTTTCGGATCTCTTCCATGACATCCAGCGGATTGCAAGTCGCTGCATAGGCCTGCATTCGAGCCAGCATCATGCCGACTTGGAAGTCAGAGTTGATTTCCCGCGCAGCTTTAACAGCCAGACTGGAGGCCACAAACTGATGGTGAGCTGCCTGATAAAGGTCTTGGGCATTTTGCTGTCCATTTTCAAAGAGAAGACCGCCTCCGACATAGCCAGACAAGCCCATGATATTGATTTCATTAAAAGTCAGCCAGTATTTAACCTTATCTTTATAACGCTCAAAAACGGTCCGCACATAACGCTCAAAGAAGGCAATCACTCGGCGGTCCTTCCAGCCGCCGTATTCCAAAGCTAGATGAAGAGGCGTTTCATAGTGGGAAAGGGTCACCAAGGGCTCGATGCCATATTTATTGAGTTCATCAAAAACTGCGTCATAGAAAGCCAAACCTTCTTCATTGGGCTGGGCTTCATCCCCCTTGGGAAAAATCCGGCTCCAAGCAATAGACAGGCGGAAAGTTTTGAAGCCCATTTCTGCAAAGAGAGCAATGTCTTCCTTGTAACGGTGGTAAAAATCAGAACCCCAGCGCTTAGGATAAAGGCCTTCCTTGTCTGCCAAAGCCGCCATTACCTTGGCCTTAGTCATCGGAGAGGCAAAATCTTCAAAACTCTGACGCTCCTCAGGCCGGACTGCCTTGGCCGTATCAGATGTTGCAGGTCCACGGCCTCCTAGATTCCAGCCACCTTCGTACTGATTAGCCGCTGTAGCACCACCCCAGAGAAATCCTTCTGGAAACTGTTTTTCTGTCATCATGATTACCTCTATCTTCTTTTTATTCTATTATATTACTATTTGGAAGCCTTTTCCTATAAGATTATTGGGAATACTGATACTATTCTACTACAAAAACCACCAACCAGCTGACTGCTGATTGGTGGTTCTAAGATTGGATTAAGCCAGCTCGATAGAAGGCTGGTGATTAAAAAGGGCATGGGTCGCTTGATGGATATATTTGGCAGTCTCTGCATTATTCATTGTATAAAGATGGACGCCAGCTACATCCTGAGTGACCAAATCCACAATTTGATCCACTGCATAGGCTAGGCCTGCTGCCCGCAACGATTCTGGATCATGTTCATACTTATCCAAAATAGCCTTAAATTTCCTTGGTAGCTTGATATTCTCACAGCTCTTGATCAAGCGCAAGGCCTGATTTCGGTTGAGAATGGGCATAATCCCAGCGTGGATGGGCACTTCAATACCCGCTAAAATACACTTGTCCTGAAAATCATAAAAGCGCTCATTGTCAAAGAAAAGCTGGGTCACCAGACTAGAACAGCCAGCATCCACCTTCCTTTTCAGGTGTTGAATATCCGAAATCTGATTAGGCGAATCTGGATGGCCCTCTGGATAGCAGGCACCAATGATGTCAAAATGCGGCGCTTCTTCCTTGATGTACTTAATCAAGTCAGTCGCGTATTTAAAGTCATCTTTGGGAGCTACATCTGGGAAAATATCTCCCCGCAGGGCCAATATATTGTGCACACCAACCTTATCCAGAGCCTGGAGCGTATCTGACACCATTTCCTTGGTCAGATAGACCGCAGGCAGGTGGGCAATGGTCGGAATCTTCAAGTCGTTATAGATGAAGTCAGCCAACCGAACCGTCGTCTCCTCAATATTAAACTTATTATTACTAGCGGTCACACTGATAAAGTGGGGCGCAATATCCTGCATTTCCCGAAGAGCCTGTATAATTTTTTCATTGCCTACTGCTGGATTAGGAGGAAATACTTCAAATGAGAGACTGGGTGTATGATGACGAACCATAAAACTAAAAATTCCTTTCAATGATGCTAGCGATAAACTGGAGACAATCCTACAAGATTCGTTTTGGCAGGATTGCCAGTATCGATTCAACTGTTTCAGTTATCCTCCATGAAAATCGCCATTTGATGTTCGAAGAGGATTATTTCAAGTGTTTTCTAGCTGCTTTAGCTGCTTCTACTAAGCGCTCCAAGCTAGCCTTAGTTTCCGGGATACCACGAGTTTTAAGACCACAGTCAGGGTTAATCCAGACCTTGCTGCTTGGCACCTTAGCCAAGATAGCTTCGATCGTATGGTCAATTTCCCCTTCGTTAGGCACGCGCGGTGAGTGGATATCGTAAACTCCAGGCCCTACTTCTGTCTGGAAGTTCTTAGCCTTGAGCTCGTCCAAGATTTCCAGGTTAGAGCGACTCGCTTCAAAGGAAATCACGTCCGCATCCATATTGTCGATAGCAGGGATGATATCTGTAAATTCTGAGTAACACATGTGAGTGTGGATTTGCGTATCTGGCGCGACAGTTGAGTGTACCAGACGGAAGGCTGGAATTGCCCAGTCAAGGTAGTCTTCATACCAGTCGCTGCGACGGAGTGGCAATTTCTCACGGAGAGCAGCCTCGTCGATTTGGATAATCTTAACACCTGCAGCTTCAAGATCAAGCACTTCATCTTTGATAGCAAGTGCGATTTGAAGAGTTGAATCCTTGATAGAGATGTCTTCACGTGGGAATGACCAGTTGAGGATGGTTACAGGTCCAGTCAACATACCTTTGACAGGTTTGTCAGTACGGCTTTGTGCGTAGCTAGACCATTTGACAGTGATTGGGTTGAGACGAGTCACATCACCCCAGATGATTGGTGGTTTCACCCCACGCATACCGTATGATTGTACCCAACCATTCTTAGAGAAGAGGTAACCTGACAGGTTTTGACCAAAGTACTCAACCATGTCATTACGCTCAAACTCACCGTGAACAAGTACGTCAAATCCAACTTCTTCTTGCCATTTAATCCATTCATCAATCTGCTCAGCCAAGAACTTGTCATAGTCCTCTGCTGACAGCTCACCCTTACGGAAGGCCAAACGTTTGGCACGGACTTCCTTAGTTTGAGGGAATGAACCGATCGTTGTTGTTGGAAGAGCTGGAAGTTTGAAGGCATCTTCTTGGATGGCTTCACGTTCAGCAAAGGCTGGCAAACGAGTGTAGTCTGCATCTGTCAAGCCAGCGATACGCGCACGAAGTGCCGCATTTTCACCAACACGTTCAGTCGCAAAGAGTTCTTTGTTGGCTGCAAGGACTTCTGCACCACCACCATTGCGGATAGCATCCAAGTCACGGATTTCATCCAATTTTTCCACCGCAAAGGCAAAGTGGTTCAAGATTGTTGGTTCAAATTCTTCATTAGCCGTTGTAAATGGCACATGGAGAAGTGAGCATGAGCTTGTCAAGACAATGTTTTCAGCTGGGATTTGCTCAAGAATAGCCAAGCTCTTTTCGTAGTTGTTGCGCCAAATGTTCTTACCATTGACAATCCCTGCGTAGAGGGTCTTGTCAGCTGGGAAGCCAGACTCTACCAACTCCAGCGTTTTCTTGCCTTCGACAAAGTCCAGACCAATCGCATCTACTGGCAACTCTACAAGGTCTGCATAGATGTCACGAACGTCACCAAAGTAGGTTTGAACCAAGACTTCCAAGCCTTTCTTGTCTGCCAAAAGCTTCTTATAAAGGTCCAAGAAGAGAGCTTTTTCTTCAGCTGTCAAATCTTTGACAAGAGCCGCTTCATCGAGTTGGATACGAGTCGCACCAAGGGCTGCCAATTTGGCAAAAACTTCTTGGTAAGCAGCCACAAAGCTGTCTACGAAGTCTTCTGCTTTGACACCTTCTTCGAAGTCTGACAATTGAAGGAAAGTAAATGGACCTACAAGGACAGGACGAGTGTTAAGACCAAGGTCTTTTGCTTCTTGGAACTCATCAAAGATCTTGTGTCCTGCAAGTTTTACTTGAGTGTCTTTTTCAAATTTAGGAACGATGTAGTGATAGTTAGTGTTGAACCATTTCTTCATCGGAAGGGCACGAACATCCCCTTTTTCACCTTGGTAACCACGCGCCAAAGCAAAGTAGCGCTCAAGGTCAGACAAGTCCAAGTTTTGAACAGAAGCTGGAACCACGTTAAAGAGGAAGGCTGCATCGAGGAAGTTGTCATAGTGAGAAAAGTCGTTTGATGGGATTTCAGTGATGCCTTTTTCTTTGACAATGTTCCAGTGTTTGGCACGCAATTCTTTCGCTGCTGCCAAAAGTTCTTCTGCTGAGATTTCATTTCTAAAGTATTTTTCAGTTGTAAATTTCAATTCGCGGAATTCGCCCAAACGTGGGAAACCAATGATAGTCGTTGACATAAACGTCCTCCAAAATTTATTGTTGAAACTATCTTAACAGAAAAGAAAGCGCCTGTATAATTGGAATTTCCCAGAGTTTGATATAGCCTAAAACTATATCTCAAAAGAGAACGCACTGTTAAACCGCATCATTACTGCTCCTATGACCAAAAATTATGCCTTGTTATAGTCAAAACTTATGGCTGTAACAGAAAAAAGCAAGCCCGAAAGCTCACTAATTCTTGTTCTTCTCTTTGGGATAATTTCAGATTCGCCACTCATGTCTTTAAAAACTCCGTTCACACCGCTTAGGTTATCTGGATTAGTTTGCTTATTGTTCTCCTTACTCATCCTGTGTAGGTCTTTTCCAGACATCCTTTTGAAGATCATAATACTGTTTAAATTCTTCCAATGAATTAACAGTATGCTCTTGACCATCAACGGAATATTTTGTCGGTATCCTTACATCTTCAAATAGATTTGTCCCATCTTTAACTAAGAGTTGAAGAAGAGGCAGATTATCTTCCAAGCTTGTTATATCTTTCAAAAGAGCGATCATTGAATCATTTTTAGAAAAAATCTCCGCTGCCTTTGGATATTTAGTCCAAATCAAAGTATCAGAAGGCAGTCGCTTCTCAGATGATGAACGAATTCTCCAACTGTTTATAGAATAATCCGAATTAACGGATAGTAAATTCGTTTGTGTAAAAAGATTAACTGAGCTAGAATATTCTTTATCCCGCTCTTGCTCGTCTCCCGCCTCCACAATCTTACCGCTATTCAAATCAATAGATTTTCGAATGGAGGACTCTGCACCACCAATTTTCTGAATATAGAGGTCTAGAACTTCTTTTCCCCCACTGGTATAAATCTCGTTAGAAAGACTGATAGGCATATAATCCGTATCATAATCTCGAACCATCTTAAAGATATCATAATCCTTAGAGGTAAGGGTCTGATTTTGCGTATCATAAACTGTGATTCCCCAGTATTCCATCTCCTCTGGAATGTTATTTCTCACCCGTGCACCCTTAATCTTTTTATAATCTTTCACAATCTTTGTCTTTCCTACAAGTTTCTTCCCTGAAAATACCTGCTTATTAGAAGAGGTTAACCAATAATCCACAGAATTATCGTAATCCCACTTGACCACAATCGCCTTTCCGTCCTCAATGAACTCATATTCACTAATTCGCTGTTTTAAAACTGGTGCAAAGTACGGCTTAACAAAATAAGTAATGTAGCCTTGGTAAGCTAAATAAGGCAGTACAATAATGACTAGTAAGCCTCCGACGAGCCACTTGATTCTATTAGATACTTTTATCTTAAAAAACTTCATTACTGCACCTCCCTGTAGGCATTATTCCATAAGAAACCATACATCTCATTAGCTTCAATCAAGCCTGCTAAACCTGCATCTTTATTTTGAGAGACTCCCGCAATCTGGTTCATAATTCCATCTATGGAGCCTTCCGCAATCTTGTTCATAAACTCATCTAATGAATCTACTGTTTCGACTAAATTTTCCATACAAGTTTTTACAAGACCTGCACAGGACTCTAGGTTGTCTGTAACTGGCGCTTCGATAATACTATCCATCCCCTGAGAGATTTCTTCTGTCGAAGCATTAATACTAGCTTTGATACTTTGAATTCGCATCGGCTGAATGCGTTTAACTGACATTTAGCAACTCCTCCTTTGGTTTTAAGACACTGATAAATTCATCATAAGAGTGAACCACATGATCTTTCCCATCCTTGGTCACCTCTCCATAAACGGTTAGATTATCAAATAAGTCTCGGTCCTTAGGGATTAAGAGACTGTATATATCAGATAGAAGCTTAACATCTGTATCATTGGTCAAGAAATAGAGTTCACCTTTCTTCTTAGTCATCAAGTCATAGGCTGCTGGATATTCTTCCCTCAAGCGCCAGTCTGAAGACTGATTAATCACAGATGGTGGGAGGCTGATAGAATAATCCGAATTATCAATATCATCTCTATAATAATTCTTTAAACTAGTAAATGTATACAATAGATAAAGAATTCTAGGCTCTGTAGGTCTACTAACTTCCTGTGGAATATCCTCTAATTTTCCTGTGGCCATGTTAAAGAGGACTTCCTTACGGTCATGACCCCCCGTTTTCTGGAGAACTACCGTACGATATTCTTGGTCTTTGTAAGCAAAAAAATGGACATAGGTAATTGAGACCGGGAAATAAGAATCATCATAATCTGATACAGCCTTTAAAAGATCATACTCCTTGCGAGGCAAATCATCCTGACTGGTATCATAAACTTGAATTTTCCAATACTCCCCCCAGCTCAGATTCTTTACATCAAAACGGTTATCTTCCCAGTCGTAAATTAAGCGTCTACTTTCTGTGGAAAGGTAACGTTTCCCATAAATCGCTAATCCATAATCAATCGGTTCATCCTTAGTTCCCTGCTCATAACTGTTACTAGCTCGTTTCCAAGAAATCACTATTCCCTGTCTATCACCTATAAACTCAAAAGAAGCTGGCTCTACCTCAGGAGTTCGCATGTAGAAACGATCATAGGTCATATAACGATATAAGGTATAGGCTCCATTAAGCAAAACTAGAAGGCTTAAACACCCCATAATGATTAGAATCTTTTTCCTGCTTTGTTTCATTGTGCTCCTCCTCAGTATTTGCTGTTCAGATACAGCTGATATTCTTCATAGCCATGTTTGGCATTTTGGTCAGACGAAATTGATAAATTCTCTAATATATTTCTAAAAGCCTCACCTACCGCTCCAAGATACTCATCCAAGGAGCTAATCGTCGCAACCATTTCCTTAGATAGTTTTTTTATACCATCTGTCGCAGCTCCTAGCTTCTCCGTGGCACTAGAAGAAATAAGGTCCGAAACGTTATTTTCTAACTCGCCGCTCATATCCTTAAATGCACCATTCACACGGCTTAGATTATCAGGATTAATTTTCTTATTACTCATCAGCTGTCTCCCCTGTCTACTTTATAAAGGTTTTTTAGATCTGGATGTTGCTCCAACCAAGCATTCGCCTCTTGGCTGTTATGGATCTGAACATCGGAGACTTTCCCATCATCATTCAGTCCATAAACGGTTAGAATCTCTTCCCCTTTGGGAGCGAACCAATGCAGAAATGTATCAAACCACTCATCCGGTGTGACCTTATCAACCCGAACGTAAAGTGACCAGTCTTGATTGATGAGTTTATCTTCTAGGTCTGGATAAAGACTGTAAAGATTGATAGTAGAGTCTGGAACTTGCCCTTCAGACCTAGTTGTTACTATCTCATTCGAAGGCTGAAGGTAACCCTTAGAGTGTAAAACTTTATAATAATTAGTTACTTGCGCGGTATCACTTATATCAGAGTCCCTTCCAAACCTGGTATCTTTGGGAAGATCCACCACTTCTTCCGTCTCCACATTGAGATAGACTGTTTTGATTACCCAATTCTCTTCATTCGATAAATCTATAATTTCTAACCCAAAGTAGTGAGTATCCTCAACGTAATAGGAGTCGAGTAGATTTGTAGGAATACTTTTCTGATTGTAGCTTCGCACTGCCTGATACAGGTCAATCTTTCGTTCAGGCAAGCCCTCTTCGTCTAAATTATACAAAATCAAGTTCCAATACTCTCCCTCCATCTGAAGATGAGGGATTTCATGTATCTTTCCTTCATCCTCTACTGTAAAAGTCTTGTACTCATCTGTGATCGCATATGTTTTACTGACAAATAAACTACCTTTGTTTTTAGGCTCAAGAACATATTGCTTCTTATCTCCAAATAGTTGAAAATCTGATTTTTTCCTGGCAGTTCGCATTCTATACTCTTGTTCTTTCGGGGGTTGACTGGGCTTCAAGAAAAGTAAGAAACAAGATCCTGTTACAACTAGAAAAAGAAGAAGGAGAGACCAGACGACTTTCCGATTCTTAAATACATATTTTTTCATAAAATTTTCCCCTTTTTTATTTTTAATTTTCATCTCAACTAGCTAGTCCAACGAGTAAAACAAAACTAAACAGAAGCCTTTCCAATCTGTTCTTCATTTCCTTTTATTTTTCGCTTCATTTTTCCTCCAATCAATAAAGACATTCGTAATTCATCATTTCTCCTCGCTTAAGCATAAAACTGCGGGAACGCAGCAAAGATGAAATAGTAAACTTTTCACCGTCGCAATCACTACTTCAAAGGCGATTCAACCTTCTTCTTGGTCAAAACACGGTTTTCCTTTTCTCCGCACAAGTTCATATAGCGTTGCCATAAAGCAGGCTCTGAATCATAAGGCGGCGTAGCTGTCAGTGCAATCAGACTGATTTGCGCAAACTGCCGACGGAATTCTTCCAAGCTCTTCCACCACTCATTGCGCAAATGATGACATTCGTCCAGACAAAGCGTTCCCAAACCAATGTCCTGCATCATTTTTGCCAAATCAAACTGAGAAAAATCAACTTCCTCTGAAGGCATAGCTTCATATTCAGCTTGGCACGACAAGCTCCCCTTATAGCGGGTCAAAGCGCTGTGCAAAGCTTGATAGGTGACAATCGTAATCGTTTTAGGTTCTTTCAAATTTTGAGACAGCAAGGCCTTTGCTTCTGATGGAGTCTCCAAAAATGCCTCTTTAATTCGCTCAGCCCATTGCTCCCTTATCGTAATCGTGGGCACCAAAACGAGGGCCGGCTTAGCAAAGCGCCTGATGATTTCAATTCCTAAAGTTGTCTTACCCGAACCAGGTGCTGCGCTTATATGGACACGACCATCTGCCATATAGGCTTGACTCCTATCCAAAATACGCTTTTGATAATCTCGCACTGCCCTTTAAACTGTAATTTTTTCATATCTTCGTCGACATTTTTCTTTTCAAATTCCTTTATTCCTTGGTGAATATAGCACAAAGAGCTTGTTAATCTTTCTTCTTGTATCTATCTACAGACAGTATATACAGAAAGACTGCTGCTTGTCAAATCTCTATCATTTCCTACTACTCCTAGTGCAATTTTCTTGCTCTCTCTTGTCTCTATCTGCCTACGATATGTTATACTATTATCATGCACAAGAAAACGATTATTGATTTTAAAGAACTGGGCCGGCGCTTGATTTTTAGCCAGCCCATCAAAGAACTCAAAACGCGCGAGTTGGCTGAAGTCAGAGCGATTCTGCAAGAGGTCGAAGATTGGCAGAAAAAGGGATTTTATGCAGTCGGCTATGTCAGCTACGAAGCGGCTCCTGCTTTTGAGGAAAAACTCCAGGTTCACAATGCCCCTCTGCTGGGCGAGTACCTGATTTACTTTACCATTCATGACAGGGCTGAGGAAGCCCCATTCCCTTTGGCTTACGACGAGGTGGAGATGCCGGCACAATGGCAGAGCCTGACGACTGAGCAAGAGTATGAAAAGGCCATCGGAACCATTCACCACCATATCCGTCAAGGCGATACCTATCAGGTCAACTACACGGTACAGCTAGGCGCAGATCTTAATCCACAGGACAGCTGGGCTATTTACAACCGTCTAGTCGTTGAGCAAAATGCTATCTACAATGCCTACGTAGAACACGATAATCAGGCAATCTTATCCATCAGTCCTGAGCTCTTTTTCGAGGAGCACCGAGGTGAGCTGACAACACGGCCGATGAAAGGTACTACCAATCGCGGTCTGACGGTCACTACAGACTTAGAACAGGCTGCATGGCTCCATCAGGATCCTAAAAATCGAGCGGAAAATATGATGATCGTTGACTTGCTGCGCAACGACATGAACCGCATTTCAGAGATTGGCAGTGAGCGAGTCGAGCAGCTGTGTCAGGTCGAGCAGTATTCCACTGTCTGGCAGATGACCTCTACCATCAAAAGCCAGCTGCGACCTGAGATTGGCCTAGGAGAAATCTTTCAGGCTCTCTTTCCTTGCGGCTCTATCACCGGCGCCCCAAAGATTTCGACCATGAAAATCATTAAGGAAACGGAAAAAGCCGCCCGCGGTGTCTACTGCGGTACTGTTGGCATCTGTTTGCCAGACCAGAGACGGATTTTCAACGTGGCCATCCGCACCATTCAGCTAGAAGATGGCAAGGCTATCTATGGTGTCGGCGGCGGCATCACTTGGGATAGCACATGGGAATCCGAGTACATCGAAACCCAGCAAAAATCTGCCGTCCTCTATCGGAAAAATCCGCAGTTTGACCTAGTTACGACAGGGAAGATTGAGCAAGACCGACTGACCTTCCAAGACCAACATCTGAAGCGTCTACGGGAAGCCGCCCGTTACTTTGCTTATCCATTTGATGAGGAAAAACTGAAGGTAGAGTTGAACCAAACCCTAGCAGAACTAGATCCACGAACGGACTACCGCCTGCAGATTTCCATAGCAAAATCTGGAAAGGTGACCTGTCATCTAGAAAAGCTGCAAGCACTACCAGAAGCTTTCTGCAAGGCAATCCTAGTCCCACAAAACACCAACCTGCAACAGCCTTTTACCTACTTTAAAACCAGCTATCGGCCGCATTTATCCTTGGGCCAGCAGGAGCAGATTTACTACAATGCCCAAGGGCAACTGCTGGAAAGCTCCATCGGCAATCTGGTTCTCCAGCTGGACGGCCACCTCTACACACCACCAGTCGAGCTAGGTCTCCTGAACGGTATCTACCGCCAGCATCTCTTGGCAACAGGTCAGGCCACAGAAAAAATTCTCAACCTAGACGACTTAAAATCAGCAGAAAAAATCTACGCCTGCAACGCACTACGCGGCCTTTATGAATTGGAAATAGATGATTGAGGCTGGGACAGACAGCCATGACGACATAGCCGTCACCCACAGAAACACGAAAATAAAGACAAAAGCCCTCATTTAGAAGTATAATCTAAGTGAGGGCTTTGTGGTTGATAATTTCTTGAATATCACTTTCGCGGGACAAACTAATCCACTCTACCGACGAGTACCCCAAAATATCGCCTTGAGCATGAGTATAAAAATACGACAATGTTATCG